>JAUWOI010000301.1 GCA_030612185.1 Anaerolineae bacterium | reverse complement strand
CTAGCATCTAAACCCCCTGGGCGGGCCTAGCCGAACCGCCCGACCAGTATCTCCTCCAGCGTCGGCCGGCCGATGACCTGGAGTTCGTAGCGCACCCGGTCTACCGGGTGGCGGATGTTGACCAGTCGTCGCAGGTCAATGGGGGTGGCCACCAATACCAGATCGCACGGGGTCGCGTTGATGGTCTCCTCCAGGTCCCGTATTTGCTCATCCCCGTATCCCATCGCTGGCAGGAGCGGGCCGATGTGGGGGTACTTCTCCAGGGTGGCGGCGATGGAGCGAACCGCGTAGGGCTGTGGGTCCACCAACTCCGCCGCGCCGAACCGCCGGGCAGCCACCACGCCGGCCCCGTAGGCCATCCCTCCGTGGGTCAGCGTGGGACCATCCTCGATCACCAGCACCCGCTTGCCCCGGACCGCCGCCGGGTGCTCGACGAAGATGGGGGAGGCGGCCTCCACTACGGTGGCCTGCGGGTTGACCGCGTAGATGTTCTCTCGCACCTGGGCCACCCCCTCGGGGCTGGCCGTGTCCACCTTGTTGATGACCACCACGTCTGCCGCACGCAGGTTGGCCTCGCCGGGATGGTAACATAGTTCGTGGCCAGGCCGGTGAGGGTCCGCCAGGACGATGTGCAGGTCGGGCCGGAAGAAGGGCAGGTCGTTGTTCCCTCCGTCCCAGACGATCACGTCCGCTTCCTCCTCCGCCTGGCGCAGGATGCGCTCATAGTCCACCCCGGCGTAGACGACCAGGCCCTGGTCCAGGTGTGGCTCGTACTCCTCCCGTTCCTCGATGGTGCACCTGTGAAGGTCCAGGTCCTCGTAGGTGGCGAACCGTTGTACTATCTGGGTGGTCAGGTCGCCGTAGGGCATGGGGTGGCGGACCACGACTACCTGCTTGCCCGTCCGCTGGAGCACGTCACAGACGTGGCGGGTGGTCTGGCTCTTGCCGGAACCGGTGCGCACGGCGCAGACCGCCACCACCGGCTTGCTGCTTTCCAGCATCGTCGAGCCGGTTCCCATCAGCCGGAAGTCGGCTCCCGCAACCAGCACCTGCGAGCCCTTGTGCATCACGTACTCGTGGGGGACGTCGGAGTAGGAGAAGACCACCTGATCCACCTGGTGCTGGCGGATTAGAGTGTCCAATTCCGCCTCGGGGTAGATGGGGATGCCCTCCGGGTACAGGTTTCCGGCCAGTTCCGGCGGATACCTGCGCCCCTCGATGTTGGGGATCTGGGTGGCGGTGAAGGCGACGACCTGGTAGTCTGGGTTGTCGCGGAAGTAGGCGTTGAAGTTGTGGAAGTCGCGCCCGGCGGCGCCCATAATGATGGTGACGAAACGTTTATGGGTCATACTGCGATGTTTTCCTCCGCCCAGATGTCCTCCTCCACAGCGTTTTCCTTGCCGCGCACCAGGAAGAGCCACAGCAGCAGGGGCACGATCAGTACCAGGATGCTCAGGCAGCACGGGGCGATGCCCCAGTACCATCCAGAAGCGTCAATGTAGTCGCCCAACCATTGCCCATCGTTGGCCATCGTAATAGCGCCGCTGACGCAGCAGGTCATAGAGCAGCAGAGGGCGAACACTGCTACGACGATGGTGATGATCGTACCTGTTTGTTTTGTCATTCGATTTTCCTCCTTAATTGATGGAGACTTCTCGGAAAGTCTGTCTTGCTTCCACAACACTACAGCGAATTGGGAAACAAACGAATTTGTTACTACTCAGCCATAAGGTGCAACGCACTTGTCTCTTGCCATTTCAGCGATTTTGTCCAGCAGGTTGCACCGTAGAACAGACAGATTTGTAGCAAAAGTGCGTTGCACCTGAGTAGTAAAACGAATTTTTGCTCTGCCTGACCATTCGTTTTATTCTTCATTCGTTGTAGTGTCCCACAGCAACCACACGTGAACGCTTACATTCACTGCTTGCCCCTCGCCGCAGCCGTCTCATTGACTGCCTGATTGACTGCCTGCGCGATAGCATCCTTGTGTTCGACCAATGCGCCTAGCACGCCGTTTACGAAGCGCGGGGCACTGTCGGAGCCGAAGGCCTTGGCCAGTTCGACGGCCTCGTTGATGGCTACCTTGATGGGCGTGTTGCTGTCCACGGCGAACTCGAAGATCGCGATGCGCAGGATGTTACGATCAATGTAGGCCATCTGTTCCAGCGGCCACTCGGGAGCGTGGCGATGGATGAAAACGTCGAGCACGGACTGATGCTCGAGCACGCCGTTCACCAGGTGGTGGCTGAAGGCAACGGCAGCCGACGGCAGTCGGCTCCCAGCCAGCCGTTGTTCCAGCACGGCGGCGGGAGGATGGTGCGCGCAGTCAATCTCATACAGCGCTTGTAGCGCCACGATGCGAGCCTGGTGGCGGATCTTCACAGTTGTGATGCTCCCGAATTGCAGGCCAATTACACTTCCTCAGAGACGTATGCCACGTCCTCGATGTGCACGTCAACGGACTGGACTTCCATGCCGATCATGTCCTGGATCGCGCGGGTGACTTCGGCCTGTATCTGGCGGCCTACGTTGAGCATGTTGACGTCCGGTCCGGTCACGACGTACAATCTCACGCGCACGCTGTTGCCGATGACCTCGATTTTCACCCCATCGTGTCGCAGGAGACGCCGCATGCCTGGCGGTGAAGTCATACGGGCCACGCCTGGTACGGCCAGCGTCGTGAGGCGGGCGGTGGTCTCCAGCACCTCTGGTGCAATGGTTATCTTGCCGATCTTAGGTTCCGTTTCCATCCCACCTCCTTTGTTCATTGGTAAATACATAGTAGGCCTAGTCCCAAAACAGCCAAAAATAGCACACGGATACACACAGGTGAAACGGATTCTCACGGATTCTTTATCTTTATCTGTGTACATCCGTGTGATCCGTGTTGATCCGTGTTCCATATTTCATTGTTCATTGCTCAGCCTTGCATCACCAGGCCACCGTCTACAGTTAATGTCTCACCGGTGATGAAAGAGGCTTCATCGGAGGCCAGGAAGGCGACGGCGTAGGCTACCTCCTCGGGCCGTCCCATACGCTTCAGCGGCGTCATCTCGATTACCTGCTGCTTCCACTCATCCGGCATATCGGCGGTCAGAGCGGTGGGGATGAATCCCGGCGCGACGGCGTTCACGGTGATGTTGCGGGGACCCAGTTCCTTGGCCAGGCTCTTGGTGAAGCCGATGATGCCCGCTTTGGAGGCGGCGTAGTTGGTCTGCCCGCCCTGCCCCGCGATGCCAGAGATAGAACTGATGTTGATGATCCGCCCCCATCGTTGTCGCATCATCCGGCGGGCGGCGGCTTTGCAGCAGTTGAACACGCTCTTGAGGTTGGTGCGCAGGACGTTGTCCCAGTCCTCTTCCTTCATCAACATCAGCAGTTGGTCGCTGGTGGTGCCGGCGTTGTTGACCAGGATGTTTATCTGGCCGAAGGTGTCCAGCGCCGCCTGGATCAGCCCTGCGGCCTGCTTGAAATCGCCGACGTCGGCCTGGACCGCGATAGCCTGCCCACCGGCGGCCTCGATGGCGGCCACGACCTCGGCGGCGGCCTCCGCACTGCGGTTGTAGTTGACCACGATACGAGCGCCGCGCCGCGCCAGTTCCAGCGCGATGGCTCGTCCGATGCCGCGCGAGGCGCCGGTCACTACGGCGACTTTGTTCTCCAGCGACTTGTCCATAGTTTCCTTTCCATCAATGGGGTGATTTAAGAACTTGAAATGGAACACGGATAGTCACAGATCAGACGGATTTTCACTGATTTTTCCGTGTTTACCACCTAGGTGGTTTATCCGTACAATCTGTGTTGATCTGTGTCCCATTCATCTGCCTGTGTTGTCAAAAAAGGAGTTCTCAAACTACCCCATCAACGCGATGATCTCTCCGGCTGTCCAAGCGCCCCGTGGTGTAGCAGGCTCACGTTCGCGTGGGATCGCTGTTCGAAACCCGGATTCTATCCCGCATCCTTGTTTGGCAGGAAGCGATTCACTTTCGTCCCACATTCTGGACAGGTGCCCTTGGCCATTCGCCGACCTTTTGCTGTCTTCTCGACAGTGCCGTTCTTGATTGTCTGCTTCTTGTGACACTTGACACAGTAACCTTCGAATTCCATTGCGAAACCTCCTTAGATATAGTCTTGGGTAGATGAAACTTCTACCTTCCTCTGGAATGGCTGGCGCGCTAACGGCACCTAGCCGAGCCGCCGCGCCGGCCCCATGCAAAACCTACCCCGCCACAACCCCCACCACAAATGCAAAAGCGCCGTCGTTTCAGGGTCAAGGCCACCCGCTCCCTCCGGCAACGCAAAGTCCTGTACCTCAGTTGTCCCATCCGCCTTGTGGATGATGGCCTGATAGTGTTTGCCACGCACGCCACCAGAAAAGTCATACTCAGGTAGCATCTCGTCGTCGGCAGCCTGTCGCTCAGATAACTCGTCGTTCATATTTGGTCATGGTCTATCAGCCTCTTTGGTCGCTTCCGACTCACGGGACTAGCAGGTTGTGGCCATTGTCCTCAGGGCTTCGCATAAAGCCAGCCTGCCCTGAGCACAGTCGAAGGGTTACCAGCGATGCACGCCTGGGTAGGAGCCTGTCCTGAGATCGCCGAAGGAACACCTGAACACCACACTCCTCAATTGACCTAGTCTCAACCTGACCAGCAACGTGATTACTCACTGCCTCTTTCGTAGGGTTGAATGGTCTGCAACCTTGGTACGAACTGGTAATGCTTTTGGTTGAATGTGCATAGTGGTATGCCGAGTGCTATTGCTGTCTGACCAATCAGCACGTCCAGCAAACCAGCGTTATGGCTGAGACGATACCGTGTGAAAACCCCGAGTGCTCTATCACAATCCTCGGGTGAAGGCCAGACCCACCCCGTAAGTCGCTAACTCGCGTTGCAGTCTCTCTTGTTCTATCTTGTTCCTGCAACCTTGAATCAGTTCCATCACCACATATCCGGGAAGGATTATCTCTTCCTCGTCTTCCAGGGTATTGAACCATTCCACTGCCGATGGATACTGGCGCAATAAGTCTATCATCACGTCGCTATCCAACAAAATCATAGCTGATGTCTCCACGCTTTTGTGCTTGTTCTCTCAACCGCCGGGCGTAAGCAGAACTATCTCGAATATCATTACGATCCTTCCATAAGCCAATCAGCCCTGATTGTCGTAATTGTTGTACTGTCAAGCGAGAACGTGGAGCGATTCTTGTAGGTTGAAGTAGTAAAATGATTTCGACGGCTTGCCCCTTTTTGTAGGGTAAATCTGTGATTACTACTTTGCCATCTTCTGCAATGACTTGCTGGACTCGAATAGCTTCCATTAGATTCCTCCCTAAACCCAATCCCATTTCGTTGGCCCATCGTTTCAACGGATATTACACTCCATTAAACTTGGTATGCCCACTTCGATTTCTTTCACTGACAACTCATCCTCGTTTCGCGTTGGCCGCGCTAACTGCCCACCAGAAAAGTCATACTCAGGTAGTAGCATCTCGTCGTCGGCAGCCTGTTGCTCAGGTGTCACTCCCCCCACCGCGCGGTCTATGCGGCGCAGGAGGCCAGTGCCGTCTGGCCAATCGCTGGCCTGCCCGTCTTCCTTGCCAGACGCTCCATTTCCTCAAGCACCTCGGCGGCACGGTATCGCTCGCCTGTTCCTGCACTATCCCCCTATTGCCTGCACGGCAGAATACTGCTCATACTCAATAACTGCTGCAATTGCCGCAACGATTGACCGCATGACCGCGGGGGATACCTTCCCCAATTTCCGGACGAACCGCTGTGTATCGACACCGCGT
>JAUWOI010000108.1 GCA_030612185.1 Anaerolineae bacterium | reverse complement strand
CTGGGCCGGCGCGCACATGTCCGGCGGCGTTATCCGGGTGTACGGGGATGCCGGTCCGATGCTCGGCGCAGCCTACGCTGGCGAAACGCGCGGCATGCGCGGCGGCGTCATCATCGTGGAAGGAGACGCCGGGCCCCGCGCCGGGGAGCGCATGCGCCGGGGACTCATTGCCGTTCAGGGCAACGCGGTGGAGTTCACCGGGGCACGGATGATCGCTGGCTCTATTTTCGTTTTCGGCACGCTGGGAGCGCGGGCCGGGGCGGGGATGAAGCGAGGCACCATCGTCGCCCTGGGAGGGATGGCGGATAGCCTTCTGCCTACCTTCCGCTATGCCTGCTCCTACCGTCCAACCTTCCTGCGGTTCTACCTGCGCCGCCTGCGCGAGTGGGGACTGCCAGTCACGGAGGAGCAGGTCGAAGGTGTTTTCCTCCGTTACACCGGCGACATCACAACTTTGGGGAAGGGGGAGATCCTGGTCTATGATTAGTGTTAACGAGCGAGCCGTGGATACCGTGCAGCGGATGATCGCCGACGCGGAGCCGCTGGGGCTGGCGGTGACACAGCTCCCCAACGGGGCCACGGTCGTGGACAGCGGGGTGAAGGTCCCCGGCTCGCTGGAGGCAGGGCGGCTCTTTGCCGAGGTTTGCCTGGGCGGGCTGGGTGAGGTCCGCTTCTGTGAACTCACTTTCTCAGAAACCAGGTTTTTTCCTGAAAACCTGGTTCCTTCCGACACTGTCACCGGCGATATGTGGCTACCAGGTGTGACTGTCTCAGTGAGCCATCCACCGGTGGCCTGCATGGCCGCTCAGTACGCAGGGTGGGCCCTAAAAGTGAAATCGGCGCAGGGCAAGTTCTTCGCTATGGGCTCTGGCCCGGCGCGGGCTCTCTACGCTGGCGAGCCGCTCTTCGAGCGACTGGAGTACCGGGACCAGGCGGACGTGGCGGTGCTGGCGCTGGAGGGGCGCAAATTACCCACGGAAGAGGTGGCCGAGAAGGTGGCCGAGAAATGCGCTGTCTCTCCAGACTGCCTCTACCTCCTGATCGCCCCCACGGCCAGCCTGGTCGGTTCGGTGCAGGTGGCGGCGCGGGGGGTGGAGACCGGGCTGCACAAGATGCTGGAGGTCGGCTTCGACATCGGCACGGTGCTCTCCGGCCTCGGCACCTGCCCTCTGGCTCCCATCGCCGAGGACGACCTGCACGCCATCGGGCGTACCAACGACGCCGTCCTCTACGGCAGTCGGGCCTGGTACACGGTGCAGGCGGACGACGCGCAGATCGAGGCGGTCATTGAGCAACTCCCTTCCTCGGCCTCACGGGACTATGGGACGCCCTTCTACGACCTCCTTCAGCGCTACGGCGGCGACTTTTACGAAATTGACCCGCTCCTCTTCAGTCCGGCGGAAGTCTCCATCAACAACCTGACCAGCGGCCGCACATTCCACGCTGGCAGGGTCAATGGGGAGATAATACAGAGGGCGCTGTTGCCGTGATGTCTCCATCAATCGGCATTCTGGGGCGGCGGGGGGGCTGGCACGTGACGGCCCTGCAAGAAGCGTTGGCCCGGCGGGGCATCGTCGCGCCCTGTTTCCCCATCACCCGGCTGACGGCCCGCCTGTCGGCCCGACCCTGGCTCACGGTCACCGACGAGTCACTGGAGGCTTACGACGTCCTCTTCGTGCGCACGATCCCCGGGGGCTCCCTGGAGCAGGTCATCTTCCGCATGGACGCGCTCCATCGGCTGGAGAACGCCGGGGTGCGCGTCGTCAACTCGCCGACGGCCATTGAGCGCACGGTGGACAAGTACTACACCTCGACACTCCTGGAGGACGCCGGGTTGCCTACGCCGCGCACGGTCGTCACTGAGCGGTTCGACGAGGCGCTGGCGGCGTTCCACGAACTGGGCGGCGACGTCGTCGTCAAGTCCCTCTTCGGCTCCGAGGGGCGAGGCATGGTGCGCGTATCGGACCCAGACATTGCCTACCGGGTTTTCCGGGCGCTGGAGTTGGGTCGCTGCGTCTACTACCTGCAGGAATTCGTGCCCCACGGCTGCCAAGACATCCGCGCCTTTGTCGTCGGCGGGAACGTGGTGGCGGCGATGGTGCGTCGGGGCAAGATGTGGAAGACGAACGTGGCCCAGGGCGCTAAGGCGGAACCACTGGCGCCGGATGACGAACTGCGGAAGATGAGCCTCCGGGCGACCCGGGCGCTAGGAGCCGATTACGCCGGGGTGGACATCCTGCCTGTCGAGGGCGGAGGTTATACCGTGATTGAGGTCAACGGTATCCCTGGCTGGCGAGGGCTCAAGGCTGCGACCAGGATAGATGCCGCCGAATACCTGGCGGATTTTGTTCTGAACGGGATGGTATGAACCCTCTGGAACCCGACAGGATCGCGTGGGCTGTCCACATTGCCTGCTTGCTGGAGGTCTGCGCCGATAAGCCGGGCAACGTGACCTGGGGCAAGGATTTTTGGGATACCCGTTTTATGGACTTTGTGGCCAGCGCTGTGGCCATTGGACCGGCCCTACAGGACGTGACTCATACCTCCATCGGCGAGACCATTCTGCGGGCAGTGCGCGACACCCGTCGGCTTGTGAGCACCAATACCAACTTGGGGATGATCCTTCTGCTGGCTCCCCTGGCGAAGGCTGCCGGATCAGGGCATCCCCAGGGACTGCGAGCAGGCGTGGGGGAGGTGTTGAAGGCACTGACCGTGAATGATGCCCGCATGGCCTATGAGGCCATCCGTCTTGCGGCTCCTGGTGGTCTGGGTGACGCGGCTCGCTATGATGTGCGCCAGGCAGCCATAGACATCACCCTCCGAGAGGCCCTGCCCCTGGCTCAGAACCGGGACACCGTGGCGCGGGAGTACGTCACGGATTTCGAGGTCACCTTCGAGATAGGTTACACCACCCTGCGTCGGTTCCTGGTGGAGGGCCAGCGATTCTCAGATTCCCTTGTCCAGACTGCCCTCACTATTCTTGCCCAGGTGCCAGATACGCTGATCACACGGAAGGAGGGACTGGCTGTGGCTCAGGAGGTCTCTCACCGGGCCAACCAAGTGCTACAGACCGGAGGGGCTTTCTCCGAGCGAGGCCGAGAGGCGTTACGCAGATTCGATCTATTTGTCAGAGATGAGAGACACCGCCTGAATCCCGGCACCACGGCAGACTTGATCGCTGCTACGCTCTTTGTTTTTTTGACTGAAGGTGGAGCGCTGGAGCAATTCCCGGACTTGCTCCGCCGCTGGTGAGCGGGTCGCCAGGTTGCGCGAGTTGGAGATGGAGACAGCGTTCGAAGGATTCGCTGTACAGACAGCAGATAGGCTGGTTTTCACCGTCAAGGGGCTGATTCATCCCCCTGATCGGGTGATCGCCTACCTGCGGTACCTTCCTGATCCCCAGGGTGACCGGGAGCGGGACGGCGTGCACTACCGGCGGGTGTACCAGTGTGAGGAACAGCGGAAAATCCTCCAGGCGCGCTACCCGGACTATCTGAGCGACGACCCGGTCTTCGGGACCCGTATGCAGGGAGTGCCCCGGCGTCTCATTCACACGGTCCACGATCCCTGTGACTACCTGGCGACCCTCCGCAAGCGGGGTCCCGCCGATGCGGTAGAGGAGCACGTGCTGAGCCTGACAGTTCTGTTGCGGGAAGCGGCAGAGGTACCCTGGGAGAACCTGGGCATCTCCGGCTCGGTTCTGATCGGGATGCACCGGCCGGATTCGGACGTTGACCTCGTCGCCTATGGCGAGACGGCAGGGCGGGCTGTCCATCGGGCGCTTGGCCGCCTGCTGGACGATCCATCCAGTCCCCTGCGCCGTCCAAACCAGGAAGAACTGGCAACACTCCACGCCGCGCATCGCCCGGACACCCCTCTCTCTTTCGCTGACTTCGTCCGCCTCCAGGCCCGCAAGGTTAACGAAGTCCGTTTTCTGGGACGACAGGTCTTCATCCGTTTCGTGAAGTGGCCTGCGGAAGAAGGGGAGCGGTACGGGGATCGCCGGTTCGAGCCTCTGAAGTCGGCGACGATCCGGGCGAGGGTGACGGATGACCGGGATGTCATCTTCACCCCCTGTCGCTACGTCGTCGAAGAGGCAACATTCCTGGAGGGAAAATCGGTGGCTGACCTGCGGGAGGTGGTCTCTTTCCGAGGGCGGTTCAGCGAACAGGTGCAGGTTGGGGAGTGGGCTGTCGCGCGGGGGAGATTGGAACGGGTCATTCCCCAAGCCGGGCCAACCTATTGCCGCCTGGTCGTCGGTGGACGAGCGGGGGACTACCTGCTGAGCCTGGCTTCTCGTCCGTAGTGCGCACTACGAATTGTGAGATGGACTGAAAATGGTAGAATTGGACGAGAAACTGGGCGCGCTGGTGGACGCCGGGCTGGGAGTGGAGCAGATCTACGCTTCGCCTGTGCACGTGGGGCGCGGCACCGTTGAGTGTGCCCACGACACGTTGCCGGTGCCTGCCCCAGCGACGCAGGAACTGCTGCGCGGGGTGCCCATCTACGGACGGGTCAGTGTGAAAGTGGCGCGCCATTGTGCCGGCGTTGATGGGGAAGAAGTTGAAGAAAAAGATTGACGAAGTGACAGGATGCGGCAATGCGGCAAGGACAAAGAAGCACTCATTGGCTTCGCTCAAGCACGAGCGGGGCGATAAGGACAGGATGAATAAAGGGACCCGTAAGCCAAAAGACCGTGACTTTCTCCGTACCAGCGAGGGAATGTTTTTCTGCGTGACCGGATACCTCCACCCGCCGGACCGGTACACCGCTTACCTCAAGTACTCGCCCACCCCGTTGGGATCGGGAAAGTGGCGCGACAGAGAGACCTCCTACCGCCGCGAGTTGTCTTACTACCACGTCCGCAACGTGGCGGAGACTATCCACTATCTGGAACAGCGTTATCCCTGGTATGTGCACTACTGTCCGGTGCGGGACATCCGGTTCTCGATGGTGCCCCGGGAGTACGTAGCCCGCTACTACGATCCGCAGGAGCGCCTGGCGGAGATATTGGCCGGCCCCCGTGACTCTCTGGAGGAAGAGGCGCGTGGCCTGGCGATGGAAATCGCCACATACGCCGGGGTCATGCCATACGACCTGGGAGTGACAGGCTCCATCCTGATCGGTCTTCACGATCCGGGCTTTTCGGACATTGACCTGCTGGTGTATGGACTGGAGAATGCACGGAAAGTACGAGACGCTCTAAGTGGGGGCGGGAATCTGCAGATCCGGCGACCAGATGCGGAGCGGGTTGCCAAGTGGTGCAGATCGGTCGCGGGACGGTTTCCCCTAACCCAGGAGGAGGCACGGCACTTCGCCGGCCGGCGCTGGAACTACGGCTTCTATGGTGACCGCTACTTCTCCCTCCACCCCACCCGGACGGACGCCGAGATCACTGAGCAGTACGGGGATCACATCTACCGGAGCCGAGGGGCTGCGCGGGTGCAGGCTGTCGTCGCTGAAGCAAGGGGGGCGCTCTTCCTGCCTGCCACGTACCGGGTAGAAGGCGTGCAGGTCCTGGAGGGAAACCCTGAGGCGGCTGAGGTACGGGAGATTATCTCCTACGAAGGACTCTACAGCGATGTAGCCGATCCAGGACAGAAGATCGAAGCGCAGGGAAAACTGGAGAGCATAGACGGTGAGCCTCGGCGACTGATCATCGGCACGACCCAACTGGGAGGCGCAGGATACATCAAACCAATGGGAGTCGCACCACCGTGAGTCGGCAACACTGTGGTGGCCTCTAATACTGCTGGATGCGCAGTGCTCCCATTGGGCAGACCGAGGTGCACAGGCTGCACGAGCGACATAGATCCTCGTCCAACAGCATTTCCCCTTACCCCCCGTACATCCACGACCGGCACATCGTGGCAAAGTCGTGAGCCGCTGGGCCGGGCTTAGAACCATCTATCAGAATCATAGCACAAGACTGCAAAGACGAGCAAACGAGCAACTCATGGTTGACAAACGGTTTGAAGTATGGTATACTTTGAACAAATGTCCATAACATTTGTGCGCGCGTGATCCCTACTTGTCCGGCGAATTGTAGATCATCCGGGAGGTGAACAATGGGTAGGTGGTTCCCTGTTGTATCGTTGCTGGTCGAGCTGGCGCTGCTGGCGAGCGGGTGCGGGGGAGGGACGACTCCGACCGCTGCCCTACCACCGACGTCCGCGCCGGAAGAAGAATCCCCCCAGGCTACCGCCCCGACCGACGAGACGCCGGAAGAAGTGACCACGATCACCTGGTGGACCGAGCCTATCCTGAAATCCAACCGCGAGGCTTTCCTGACGCACATTGTGGATAGTTTCAACGCCGCCCACCCCGACGTCGTGCTGGAGGTTCTCTTTATCGCCGACCTGGACCGGGTGACTCGCACCGCTGTCCAGGGAGGCGAAGGGCCAGACATCGTCCAGTCGCCGGGGCCGGCCTTTGTGATGGATTACGTGGAGGCCGGGCACGTGCTGCCGCTGGACGACTACGCCGGGGAGTACGGCTGGGCCGAGGCCATCTACCCCTGGGCGATGGACGTGGGGCGGGTGGACGGCACGCTCTACAGCCTGCCCCTCACCTACGAGACGATGGTGCTCTTTTACAACGGTACCCTCTTTGAGCAGATGGGATGGGAAGCGCCGGGCACCTCCGCCGAACTAGAGACGCTGGCCCAGGCCGCCAACGACGCCGGACTGCTTCCCTTTGCCCAAAGCAACGCTTCCTGGAAGGCAGCCAACGAGTGGTTCGTCACCATCTTTTACAACAACTATGCCGGCTCCCAGGCCGTCTACGAGGCGTTGACGGGCCAGCGGCGGTGGGATGACCCGCTCTTTGTCGAGGCCATACACATGCTCAAGGAATATATGGACAATGGCTGGTTCTCCGGCAGCCGCGAGAACTATTACACGCTCCAACACGCCGACATCTGGGGCGCGCTGGGCGACGGGATAGCGGCCATACAGATGACGGGCACCTGGGGCTTTCTCCATACCCGTACCTACTTTGAGGACACGGGCAACGATTGGGGCTGGGCTACGTTACCCCCGCTGCGGGAGGGAGCACAGCCCGACTACGCCCTGGGCATCGGCAGCAGTCTCTCCATCAACGCGGCCACGTCCAACCCCGACGCGGTGGCCGAGGTACTGGATTGGCTCTACAGCGACCCACAGCGCATCGCCCGACTCATCAGTGACATCGGCGGCGGCGAATTTGTCATGCCGGTGCGCATCGCCCGCGAGGATTTTCCGCCCGATACCGATCCCCGTTTGATCGAGGCGCTGATGGCCTTTTCCACCACCTTCGAGGAGGGGCGCTACGGATACACGACCTGGACCTTTTGGCCGCCGGCGACGGAGCAGTACATCATCAGCGGGATGGAGCAGGTTTGGAACGGGGACATCACGCCGGAGGAATACTGCGCCGAGCAGCAGCGTATCTTTGAGCAGGACGTAGAGGCGGGGAACGTGCCGCCGATCCCGGTCAGGCAGTAGAACACGGGTTGGCAGAGTTAGCGGATTTACCCTATGCGGCGGAAACGTCGCAGAATCTTTGGAATGTCAAGAGGAGCCGCTATATGCCATCAATGTGCTAGATTTGGTTGACTGCTTGGATTACTCGCGGTCAAAGGCACGGCGTTTTCCCAGTGGCGGTATCATGTTCATTGAAAAGTATGCTTTCAAGGAAGGAAGCATTGATGGACATCACCTGTTCAAAGTAGAGAAGACCCCGCTGAAAGGTGTGCTGGCGTCAAACAGATTGAAGTCTCTCGTTGAGCAAAACGGGTTACTGGGGCTTGTATTCAAGCCGGTTGGTCAGTCTATGTCAATGATGGGAACAGGTTGATACCCACAGTCCGGTTTCCGGGATACCGAGATTCAGGCGGCCTAATGAGTAGTTAGGTTGCAGAATGAAGAGGAGCAAAGCCACAAATGGTTAATCAAAGGCTAAAAGAAATGATCGGTTATTTACCGAAAGAGAATGGTTTCAAGAAGCGGATGAGGTTACATCAGGGATGGTGGCGCGCATTTGTTTTGGCAGAAGAACAGGGGAATCATCCGATTCGTAAAAATGCGCTAATAGGCAGTGCCATTCAGCAGGGAGAAATTAGCAGAAAGAATCTTCTATCTGAAAATATTCGTAGAGCAGTTGATGAGACAATACAGGAAAGAAAAACATATGGGGCGGGAATAATAGAAGAAGAAAGATTGTTCAATAATCTTTTGTCAAGCCAACCACTATGCTTCAATTTTTTCGGTGAACTAAAGATAGATACGGATTTTGCATTGCAAGTTCTGCGGAGTTTTTATCCTAGTCTTACGAGAGTCAATCGAGTAACCTTTGAGTATGCACTCGACGTTCGCTCATTTTAGAAACGAAAAAACAGATTGGGCCGCTGGCTGTGCAAGGCGAGCAGCAGAAGGTGGAAAAACACCACCAGAGCCAGCAACCACCCAATAGAAATGGAAAAACGGAACATTAACAATCGCATACAGGTTCAAGATACACCGCACCCTGAGCAGTTACGCAGAGAAGCGAGCATACAGTGTAGTGGGCAAAGCCCACAGTTCCAAGATACGCTTTTGCACTGGCGTTAATGGTGTGACCTGGCAGTGAATTTGTCCAGCCACAGGCACCAGCAGAAGGTTGATGTTGCCGAAAGCCGCCAACATGCGCTCGGTCGTTGGAGTGGCAGTGCTGCGTTTAGGATTGCCGGGATAGATACCAGCTAGTTCTGCATCTTCTTGGGCCAGGGCCTGCCTGGCGGTGTAGTCGCCCAGAGCTAGAATCCGGGCAGCCAGAGTCAGCAGATGGAACAAACCTTTGGCATGATCGTCGCGCTGTACATAGACCGGGGTAATGGAGAGAATTTTGCCCTGCAAGCGGCGGAAGATATTCTCTTCAATGTACTGATCCCGGTAGGCCAACACAGATTGGGTCAACGTCAGTTGTCCAGCAGGAGCATTGGTAACGTAGATACGCCAACCGGCTCTGAATTCAGCTTGAGCGATAGCCTGCTCATTGCGTGTCACCGTTAGCTGAAAGCGCACTTTGCGTTCTGTGCGAGCAGGCTGGTCTCCATACGCGCGGATATGTCTCTCGGTCGCTTCTTGCTGGTAGTCATAATCAAACAAGCCCTGTACCCGGTACTTCTCTTCGATGCGCTGGATGGCTGCGAGTAGACTGACTTCGTCTTCGATCTGGCGTTTGCCACGCCTCCGGGGTGGGGTCAAGGCTATCAAGGCTTTCTCAGCCTTGTCTAATCGTCGGTGCAGCAACTTCTGTGTGCTTTGCGTGTACTGGGCAGAGCGCACCACCAACAATCGCTCCTGCCACTCCACGGATCGACCAGCAACTTTGGTCTGACGCGTTCTGCTGACTTGAAATCCCCACGCCAAGGCCAACTCTGGATCCGGCATCGGCCCAGCTTCCAGCAGGTCTTCAGGTAAGAAAACTCGCTCCATTTCATCTTCCCGGTCAACCCATGGGACCAGCAGCTCTTCCAGAAGCCCTGGCTCATCCTTGAGATGGGCCAGAGGACTCAAGTAGAAATCGTCTTCAGCAACAATCGTGGCCCGAGTGTTCAGAGCGCTCATCTTGCTGTCTCCAATCACCAGCAGACCGCTTTCTGGCAGCACTTGTTTGACGCGCCGATAGCAAGGCAAGTAGAGGGGATCATCAGCACGGTCTCCCGAAACGATATCGACAGCTAGAGTAAGCCCTAAGGGATCTAAACTGGCCAACATCATCTTGTATTGCGTCTCGTATTGTCCATTCTTGGCTTTGCCGACCTGGAAAAGGGTATGGTTATCTGGATCATGCTTCACCGTCCCAGTCGTTGCATCCAACCGCACGATCGGCTCTTCTCTCAGCCTGTACACCCTCAATACATGGCGGCCCAGTTGGGCTTCAATCTCAAACCAATGATCCGTCTGGCCCAACATACGCAAACACAATGCCAGGCGGTCATCGGTGAAGTCCAACTCCGTAACCGGTTGTCCAGTCAATTCTTGTAAGACACACAACCGCTTGGCAACCCAGTCCCGTACCCGGTCCATACAATGCGTATGCTCCGAAAGCATGTGTATCAACCAGATGGTGATGACCCACCCAGGGCTCAGACCTTGCCAATTGCCGTGAGTCTCTATCACCTGGTCGATGATCGCCTGTATGCGTGTCTTTTGTAAATGTCCAAAGATGGCAGGTATGTCATCTAATCTTTCTACTTGTACCTCACCAACATCGATTTCGTTTTCCATACCGGTGAGGATACCAGATTTTGCTTTTTGTGTCCAGATTTGAGCGAACGTCGAGTA
>JAUWOI010000010.1 GCA_030612185.1 Anaerolineae bacterium | reverse complement strand
AGCGGCTAGTAGTACGCGTCCTCGCCCTCGTCGTCCTCCAACAGCTCCGAAGCCGCCTGCGCGCCGAAGGGCACGCCTGCGCTCTCGTCATCGTCGGCGGGACCGTCGTCGTCGAACTCCTCGAAGTCACCGCCGCCCGCTGCGCGGCGGGGGGGGGCAAACGGCGCCAGTGCGGATTGCGGCACGCGACTCTGCGGCGAGCCATGCGCGGCGGAGGACGTGGTGGCCGAATCTTACGCGCCGCTGCCCGACGACCTGTCACCGCTCACCCGGGCGATAGCACAAGCACTCGCAGCGGGGCCAAAGACGCTTCCCCACTTGGCCACCGAACTTGACGTACCGCCTGCCGAAATCCAACAAGCCCTTCTCCCATCATCCAATTTCCAATCTCCAATCTCCAATCTCCAGCACCCAGTCCCCAAACTCCACGCCTTCTTCTCCCAGGGTCGGGCCATCACTGCCTGCATGGCTCCCTCCGGCCCGCACCTCAACGACCGGGGCGAGCGCATCTGCCCCGTCTGCGCCGCCGAGGGTCGCCAAGACATCCCCACGTTCCCACTCGTCTTTTGTCGCGCCTGCGGACAAGAGTTCTGGAGCGTGGCTATTGACAGGAATAACCATCTTCACCCCACAGATTTGGACGGGGTTGACGTGTCGGGCCGGCTGGGGTACCTGCTCCTGGGCCATCAAGAGGTCGAGTTGCCCAATTCATGGCTGACCTCCACCGGCAAGGTGCGCAAGCAATACACCAACGTCGTGCCGGAGATGCACACCGTCTGCACCGTCTGCGGTCAGTTGGATAACAATTGCGATCACGCCGAGGCCAAGCGTCCCGTCACCTTCCTCCCCGCGCCGTTCCTGGTCTGCCCTTCTTGCGGCATCGTCCACGACCGGCGGTCGAGGGAGTACAACAAACTCTTTATCTTTGGCTCGGTAGGTCGTTCCACCGCTACCGACGTCCTGGTGAGCGCCCAGGTGCAAGCCCTACCTCAGAACGCCAACAAGGTCATCGTTTTCTCCGACAACCGGCAGGATACGGCGCTCCAGGCGGCGCACATGAACAGCCTGCACAACCGGTTCGCCTTTCGCCAGACGCTCTACACGGCACTCCTGGAGGGGAATTACGTGACTGGCCAACCCGAGAGCGCGGCGCTGGACAACGTCGGGGGCTTGTTGTACGAGGCACAGAAGCGCCACGACGTCCTGCCGCCGTTTGAGACCAGCCAGCGGATGTTTGGGCGGGACCGAGAAGCGGAAGGGCGCTATCAACAATATCTGGACTTTGTCACGCTGTGGGAACTGGGTGGCACGCACCGGCGCACCCACCAGAACCTGGAAGACGTAGGATTGTTGGCAGTGGGTTATCATGGCCTGGAAGAGTGCGCCGAGGCATCCGATTTCTGGGCCGATGTCCCGGGGATGGCCGATTTGGACGCCGACGCCCGCTACGACGTGTTGTTTGGACTGTTGAATCTGATGCGCAAGCGGCAGGCCATCCGTCACGACGCGATCCTCGAACCGGTCAGGTTCAACAACAGCGTGGTCTCCAAAATCAGCCAGAAAGCGTACATCCACGACCAGTTGTTCCGTGGCCCCATCGGCTACAGCGATACGGCGGAGAGAGGGCGTGGCTACCGGCTGTATCGGCTGACGGGAACCAATACCCAGCCTGTGATCTGGGTCAAGCGCGCCTTCGACGCGCTGGGGATAGGACTCGAACACTCCGACGCGGTGACTTTGGTCGCCCAGATCGCGCATAAACTGGGCGATCCGCTGGCTGAGTTCCTGGTACAGCACACCGTCATCGGCTACCGGCGGCGGCGTTACGACCTGTGGATGGTCAACCCGGCGATCATCACCTTGCAGGCGGACGCCGATCCCAATCATTGGCACTGTCCCAAGTGCGGCACCGTCCACCGCTTCCGGATGCTGCGCGTCTGCACTGGCTCTACCTGCCGGACGACGCTAGACCGGCGTAACCTGGAGGGCAACTACTTCCGCCAAGTCTACGCTACCCTGTTGGGAGAAGCCGTCTCGGTGCAGGCCGAGGAGCACTCCGGGCAAGTCAGCGGGCAGGAGCGGCGAGAGATCGAATTGCGCTTCCGCGACTCCGAGGACCCGCTCAACGTTCTCATCTGCACCCCGACGATGGAACTGGGCATTGACATCGGACATCTCAACGCCGTCACCCTGCGCAACGTTCCACCCAGCCCGTCCAATTACGCCCAGCGAGCAGGACGTGCCGGCCGCAGCGGGCAGGCTTCGCTCATCAGCGTCTTTGCCGGCGTCGGCTCCGCGCGCGGCCCGCACGACCAGTACTTTTACCGCTTCCCCGAAAAGATGATCGCCGGGGCGATCGCCGCACCGCGCTTCCGGCTGGATAACAAGGCTCTGATCACGGCCCACATCCACGCACTGGTGCTGGAGACGATGGGCCTCAAGGGGGCCGAAAAACTGCACAGCCAGCCCCAGGACTTGTTGGACCTGGAAATACCCAGTTTTCCACTGAGAACCGATTGGAGGGCCACCTATCAGGCGGGGATCGAACAGCATTTTGAGACCATAGTCGCGGCAGTGGAAGAGGCGTTTGCAGAAGAAATTGAGGACTTTGACTGGCTCGACCGGCCGTTCGTCGAAGCGCAAGTGAGTGGCTTTGTGGACGGCCTGGATCGGGCGCTGGACCGCTGGCGTGAAGAGTACGCACGCTTGGACAACGAACGACGGGCAATCAACCGGCAGTTGGGACGCGAGCGTGTGGACGCCAGCCTGAATCGGCGGCGGATCGTCATCGAGGCCAAGATGGAATCCATGCGCGAGGGCCAGGGCAACTGGTATCTCTACCGCTACCTGGGCGGCGAGGGGTTCTTGCCTGGATATGCGTTCCCACCGCAAGCCACCGTTCTTGCGTTCGACGACCGCAAGGACGAGTTGGCGCGCGATCCGGCGATTGCGCTGACAGAGTACGCACCGGGCAACTTTGTCTACTACCGGGGCCAGCGGTACGAGATCACCTACGCACGGCCGCGCACCCGGCAAGCCGAGGATAGCGAGATCCCCAAGGCAGAGTTGGACGTCGAACCGGCGTTGGTCTGCCCCGAATGTCAGCGGGCCTACATAGGCAAAGATGAAACGACCCGCCCTGCTTGTGAATGTGGAGCGGATTTGAAAGCCGTACATCCGAGGTGGGGGATGGCGCTCACCGATATGTACGCCCAGCGTCGCGCCCGCATCACTGCCGACGAGGAAGAGCGATTGCGCCTGGGGTACGTCGTCACGCCTCACTATCAGGGCGGAGGCCACCGACGGTCATACCGAGTCTTGACCGGTGAAACAGTACCGTTTCATCTCATTTTGGAACACGGTGGCAAAGTCCTGCTGCTCAACCAGGGCCAGCGCGAGCGCGAGGGCGACCCCCAGGGATTCACCCTCTGCACCAAGTGCCATCGCTGGTTGGTGGGGCAGGCAGCGGACGCAGAACACGTCAGCACGCCGTCGCAACGTGGAAAGTGCCCCCAGGCAGCCCAGGCCAACGATCTCCTCAGTCGCCTGTGGCTGACGAAGACTATACAAAGTGACCTGGTTTTACTGGATGTGCCACTACCAGATGAGAATCCAGCACCGGCTCTTCAGGCCGGTGCGCTAGTAGAGCCGTTCTACACTACGCTCCTGCACACCTGGACGCGCGCGCTGATGATCGCTTTCAACCTGGACGAGCGTGAGTTGAGCGGCTTCCTGGCTCCTGGGGCAGATGAGAAGGTGCCCTATCGCATCGTCCTCTACGAAACATCGGTGGGTGGCAGCGGCGTGCTGGCGTCACTGGCGGAGCCAGGCCGTTTGGAGACGGCTATAGCGCGGGCGCGGGAGTTGCTCCACGAGAGTGACCCAGAAGGCGGGTGCGGGCAGGCCTGCTACGATTGTCTGCTCAGTTTCTACAACCAACGGGATCATCAACTGCTGGATCGGCAACTGGTACTGCCGTGGCTCCAATCGCTGGAATATCTGGTGGTAGAAGCGGAGGTAGATGAGAACACCCTCGCCATCTTGAAGGCTCAATGTCAATCGGACCTGGAGCGCCAGGTACTGCAAGCCATTCGCGACAGCGGCCTGCCCCTGCCCGGCGCGGCCCAGGAGATGCTCTACGACCGAGATGGAAGCCCGCTGGCCGTGGCCGATTTTTACTACCGGCGCGGGCGGGTGGTGGTCTTTGTGGACGGCTCTCCACATTATCGGGACTACGTCCAGGCGGCCGACGAGCGCAAGCGGAAGCGGCTCAAGGCACTGGGATACCGCGTCGTCGTGGTGCGAGCCGAGCATCCAGTGACTGGTCTAAGCGAATTAGCAGCACGAATAGGAGGATAGAGAGATGGGAGTCACAAACTATCGCCGGATCTACGGTATTGACTTCAGCGGCGCTAAGGATGCTGGCAAGAGAATATGGATCGCGAGCGGCGCAGTCGAGCAGGATGGCCTGCTGATTGAGGAGTGTTACCGTGCGAAGGACTTGCCAGGCTCTGGCAAGGATCGCGATCAGTGCTTGGTAGCGCTTCGAGATTTCATCGGCAGGGAAAGTGCGTGTGCCTTTGGGCTCGACTTTCCGTTTGGGTTGCCCCAGGCTCTAGTCAAGCAAAAGAAGAGTTGGGAGGATTTCGTTCTATCCTTCCCTGGCGACTACTTCGCCCCTGAGGAGTTCAGGCGTCTCTGCCGCGAAGCCAGCGGTGGTCACGAGCTCAAACGAATCACCGATATCGAGAGCCAGACTCCGTTCTCGCCCTACAATCTACGTCTCTATCGCCAGACCTACCATGGGATCCGCGATGTACTTCACCCGCTGGTGCGGGACCAACTGGCATGTGTGCTCCCTATGCAGAGCGCGCTGCCAGGCAAGCCATGGATTCTGGAAATCTGTCCGGCCTCGACGTTGAAGCGGAGAGGGCTTTACTCGTCCTACAAGGGCAAAACGAATGCGCATCACGCAGCTCGAGTGTCTGTCCTGGAAAGTCTTGAGGCTACTGGTCCTCTGTCTATCCTGGCGCAGGGAGTACGGTCCGCGATTTTGGAGGATCGTGGCGGCGACGCTCTTGACAGTGTGATTGCCGCGTTTGCCACTTTCAGGGCACTTCGTCACCCGGCCCTTCTCACTGTCGAGAGCAGTGACGCCTATGCGCTGGAGGGATACGTGTATGTCTAAGAGCGTGCCTGAGAAATGCCTGTAGTGACGACTTTGCCCACGCCCGCCAACAGCGCTGCTCCATAGGCCGCGCCTTCGGTCACATTGACCGTGACGATCTACCTGGGAGGGGGCAATGGCGTCAGACGCTCGGGATGTGGCGCTCGCGCCCGCACCAGGTAAGCCTCCAGCCAGCCACGTGCTTTGTCAGGGTGATTGACAGCGTAGAGGATGGCCTCGTTGATCTAGTTCGTTGATGCGGTCGTTGGCGGCGCGGATGGCGTCCATGCAGATTTTCAAGGCCACATCCACCGGCATCCGTTCCGGGTTGATGTCCAGGCCGAAGTAACCCCGGTAGCCATACATCTTGAGCGTGTACAGCAGCGCCTCAGCCTGTTCGGGTGAGATGACACCCACGTTGAGGTCCTGGTCATAGTTGCCCAACGGCTGGCTGTTCCAGTGGGTGTGTGCCAGGCGTCTCTCCGAAAGCGGCCAACTGTAGGCGTAGGCCAGGTCTTCGTAGCCCATCAGCACGTGGCCGATCTCAGGGTTCAGGCAGCATAGGGTGTGCCCCTCCTCCAGGAGCCTGCGATTTTCGGGATGCTTCAGCAGCGGCTCGACCTTGTGGGCCAGCAACATACCCTCGGCGGTGGTGCCATACAGGATGCGGCCGCGCGGCTCGTAGGGCTTGGGCTCGAAGGCCACGCGCACGCCGGGCACGGCGTCCAGCGCCTCGGCCAGCCCTTCGGCAAAACGGTCCCGCATGGCCGCAAAGTCCACACCGAACGGGTTTTCGTAGCCGTCAATGCCGGGCCACACGATGGCGAACTCGGTGTCCAGTTCTTTGTTCAGTTCGAACGCGCGCTTGGTGCGCTCGATAGCCGCCTGGCGCGGGCCTGCGAGGGGATTGGAGAGGGAGCCCCACTCGAACTGCTCATCCCAGAATAGCAATGGGATGACCGTGATGAGTCTGATGCCGGTATCGGCCGTGAACTGCTTCCACAGATTTACGTTGTCCTCGTTGATTTCGTTCGGATAGTGGGCTTCCATTCCCACCAGCCCGTAGTCACCCAGCCCGGCTGCGATCTCCAGTCGTTGCTCAATGTCAATCTCGGGCTGATACCTGGCGTGGAACCGGCTGAAGGCGGGAGAGAAGTACCACACACCCGCCGAGAACTTGAGTTCCAGTTCGAACGATTTGAGATGTTCGAGCATCTCCTCCGCCGTACGCCGCGCGGCTTGAGAACGTAGATCAGTAAGTGCCATTGGGTCACCTCCTTCAATAATATTCGTTATTACTCAGCCCAGACCTGACAGGTTTCCAAGAAAAACCTGTCAGGTCTTGACTCACGCGTGTGCCCGGCGCGGTTCGCGCACTGACCAGCGCAGCAGGGCAAAACCCGCCAGCCCGATCACAAAGGCCACAGCGAAGAGCACCCGATACCCCACCACCTCGGCCAGCCAGCCACCGAGCAGCGGTGCCAGGCCAGCCGCGACACCGCTCACCGTGTTGTTCAGACCGATGTAGGTCGGCCGCACGCCAGGAGGACTGAACTCGAAGACGATCATGATACCCGAGAGCATAAAACCAGCGGCGCTGGCGCCAATGAGCGCGAAGATGACGTAGAACCAGACAGGGGCAGATGCCAGACCCGCCAGTCCCACGGCCAGCGCGCCGAGCAGCGCACTCGATTCTAGCACGAGTTTGTGTCCTTTGCGATCGGCCAGCACCCCGAACAGAAGGTTGCTCAATGCCTGGCCGACGAGCATGCTGGCAGTGAAACTCCCGGCCTGGCTGTCGGGCAAGTGCCAGCGTTGTGCGGCGTAGACGGCCAGAAAACCAAGCGCCATCTTGCTCAGGGCAATAACGACCTGGCTGAGCAGATAGCGCCGGAAGTTCAGGTCGGCGCGTAGTATGGCTGGCAGGCGACGCCAGTACTCCTGTTGCGAGATGACCGGCTCCTGACTGACCTGAGCCGGCTCGCGGGTCAGCGCCAGAAAGATCCACGAGATGAATATGAAGACCGCAGCCGCTGCGAAGCAAGACACATAGCCATAGGGGAAATCGTAGCGCTCGAGCAGCCAGGCGGCGGCAATCGCGCCCAGCACCCCGGTCGCCGTGCCGCCGAAGTTGGCGACACCAAAGAACCTCCCCCGCCGGTCGAGCGGGATGACCTTGGCGATCATATCCTGCCAGGCGACGGCCACCACGCCCGCCCCTATCGCGTGCCAGGCGAACAGCACGAAAAAGGCGACCAGGGCCAGCGTGGGGGAGCGGGTGGCAAGCCAGGCCGCTGGCACCATCAGGAGCACTGGCAGCCGTTCGGTGAACAGCCCCAGGCGTACCGGTATCACCTTCTTGCGCGGGAGTTGCTGTACCCACCGGGCTGTGAAGAGTTGCGGCAGTAGCCAACCGGTGGACGTGATCATCGAGAGCAACCCCAGCACCAATTTGCTATCGGAGAAGTGGCTAACGTAGAGCGGCAGGATGGTGTGCGCGGCGATGAAACTGGCTCCCAACCAGAAGAAGGTGCCGTCCAACACGTTGACCACCGCATTGTAGCGGTAGTTACGCTCCACCTCCTGCTCGAAGTCAGAATCCGCAGTCATAGTGATACTTGGGGTTCAGGAATTCCCGTTTTGGCATCAAGACCTGACAGGTTTCCATGAATTTCGTGACTTGAGGCCCCATTTGTCACTCGGCAACCGTGTTGAACAGCAAGTCTGGGGTAAAAACCTGTCAGGTTTGATCACTGCCGCCATATAGTACCGTGGTACTGGGCCAAACGTCCTCTTGCGTTCCAGGAGACGCTTATGGTAAAATGTATCATAAGTGAGACAAATTCAACTATCGTGAATGAGGTGAAATGATGTTCTGGGTAATCACAGCGAGTGTCCTTGTTGGTATGATGTTGGGCGCATGCCTGGGAGTCACGGTGATCAGCCTTGTGACCGTGTCAAGCCGCGCGAGCGAACCAATACGTGTGCGCGACCGGACGTAGGCTCCCTACTCAACAGAATCCGCCAGGCTACACACCCGCAGCGATGCGCGTACGCGCTCAGCGGTCCACCCCTCCAGCGCGGGGAGCCGCGCCGTCACCGCGCGACCGGCCGGCAAGTCGAAGCAGTTATCGCCGAACACCACGCCTGTCCTGAGCATAGTCGAAGGATCGGTACCGTCTAGCGCCAACCAGACGAAGCGGGCCAGCCGCCGTGCCGTGAATTCGATCTCAAAGCCCTCCTTGTGTGGACAAATCAAGTATACCACAGGCCCGCTCATGGTCAAAGCCCCCACATTCACTCAACGCGAAAAACAAGCGTTTAGACCTCTGAGGTTTAGGCCGTGATTTGACTTGAAGAGTGAGTGATGTGCTGTTCAAAGTCGCCAAAAGAGCACCGCTTCGTAAACCTCGGAAGTCTTGTCGAGCGTTTTTCCTACCCCTCTGAACGCTTACCGCAAAAAAAGAGGATTTGCCCTCTCGCCCCGCCCGGAGTATACTCTACCACGACCACCTGATCTGGCATCCGGGGCGGTACTAACCTATTACAATGAGTACAACATCACGATTCACGTTTCCTTGCGACGTCATGGCGAACTCCACTGATTTCGTGCACAGGAACCTGCATGGCTTCACGCAGGCCAACCTGTTCCTCCCTTTCGCCAACCCCACGTTCAACAACCCGGACTTCCAGGACGCTTCCTACCGCGTGTTGATCGTCAGACTGTCCCCCTTTCGGGACGTAGACCGCTCCATATCCCATCTCTTCCTATTTCAGGAGGTCCGGCGGGCGCTGCCACGCGCGTTCATTGATCTGGCCTTCTTCCCCTCTGCGGGAGAAAGGACGCTGTTTGAGCAAGAAGGCATCCCCTACCTCATTGGCGTTCAATCGCTGCGTTCGGCCAAGGAATTCGACCTGGTGCTGATCTCCAACGCCTACACGCTGGAGTTGATCAACCTGCCCTACCTGCTGATCCGTTCGGGCTTCCCGCTCTTTTCCAGCCAGCGCGGGCCAGAGTGGCCGATCATGATCCTCGGCGGATCCAATGCTATGGCGACGCAATCCATCATCCGCAAAGACCGCGATAGCCTGGTAGACGGTATCTTTTTCGGCGAGGGAGAAGGACTAGTCGGCAACCTGGCGCGCTTTTTGCAGCGCAACCTCGGAGCAGACAAGGGGGACTTGTTGGAACGAGCAGCCCAACAAACGACGGGACTCTGGGCCGCGGGATCGCCCCATCCCACCCGCAAGGCCATCCTCCACACGCCAGAAGCGCAGTTGTTGCCGCTGGAGTACCCCATCTTGAACTGCCCCGAGGCGCACACGGCTAATCTCCAGATCAACTATGGCTGCCCGGCGTTCTGCGCTTTCTGCTTCGAGGGGTACGACCGCAAGCCATATCGCGAACTTCCCCTATCCGGCATCCTCTCCGCCGCCCGCCAAGTCAAACAAGCGCAGGGTAACGAAGAACTGAACCTGTACAGTTTCAACTTCAATACGCACCAGGACATCCTGAAGATGATTTTGGAGTTGCACCGGCTTTTCGACCGGGTGAGTTTCAAGAGCCAGCGGTTGGACATTCTACAGCACGCGGGGTATTTGCTGGAGGCGGAGGTCGAGGCGGATAAGCGCAACTTCACGTTGGGCATCGAGGGGATCAGCGAACGGATGCGAACGTGGTTGCACAAGAGCCTGCCCACGGAGGACATTACGGCCTTGCTGAACCGGCTCTTCGCACTCAAGATCCGCAGAGTCAAGTTATTTTACGTCCTCACCGGCTACGAAACCGACGCGGACATCAAGGAGTTTCGTCGTTTCCTGAAATGGCTCAAGGAAACCCATCGCGTGCGCATCATTTTCAGTTTCGGGTTGCTGATCCGTATGCCCTTTACGCCGCTGCGACACGACCGCCTCCTCCTCGACGAGCAGGCATGGCGGCCGCTGATCGGACAGGTCAAATCGGCCTGCGAGACAAACGGGTTCGAGTTTCGGTTGGCCTTCGACTGGCCGACCTATTGCGTCACTCAGGTGCTGGCCATGGGCGGATACTGGCTGGCAGACCTCATCGTGGCGCTGGCCCGGGGAGGGCACTGTTTTGACACCACACTACAGCCGGAGTACTGGGACGAACTCAAGCGCCGGATGAAAAAAACAGGGCACTGGAACGAGACTTTCCTGGGCGAGAAAGGCCCGGACTACCCCTTTGCCTTGGAGTTTGTCGAGTCGAACGTCTCCGACGAGTTCCTGTACCGTCAGTTCCAGGAGACCCAACCCCCCTCAATCCCTCCTATGAGGGGGGAGGATAGCGGCTACTGTCTGGGTGACCACGAGCAGCTCGGCCGTTGTCTGGGATGCGGGGCCTGCCTGGACGAGGAGCAGAGGCGGGCGATCACACACCACCACATCCGCCAGCCAGAGCGCGGGTCATATATGGCACAACTGCGAGAGATCGTGGCTCGCAAGCGACGATTGCAACCGGCGTATTTCTTGCTGCGCCTGGATCCGTGGCTGGCCGGAGTTCTGCCAGAGTTCCTGGCTGCTTTCGTCTTCAAAGAGCTCCTCACCCGGTATCCCGAACTGGTGGACAACCTGTTGGCCGTGCGAGAGAGTCTGTTTTCCCTCCGTCCCAACGATCGCCGTTTTCCCGCCGTGAGCGGAGAGACCGTCTTTGCCCTGAAAGCCTGGGACGTCGAGGGATTACAAGCCGGGTTTTTTCTGCGAAACCCGGTTTCTGGATTCGAGATCATAGGGCCAGCCGAGGGATTCGCTCCCGGCGTGTTCACCAGGCTGCATCTGGACGTGTATCTGCCAGCCGACATCTTTCCCGAACCGCGAGCCCGGCTGGAGCAGTACCTGCGCGGCGCGTACCTGCGATATTCCTTGCGGCGGGAGGGCATCCACTATCGTTTCGACCTGCCTCGCAAAGCGCTCAAGAAGAGGATTCTCTTCGACGGTTTCTTGGAGATTCAGGAGGACGGCTTCCTCGCCAGCCTGGACGTGGGACCTAAGTTCGACCTGGGAGCGTTCTTGCAGACGTTCGGCGGGGAGAGCCTGTTTCGCCACGCGCGGGCGCGGGTGTCCGGGATACGATGGTAGGCGAGGGGAACTTGCCCGCCGCTCCAGGCTGGGGTATACTCTATGCAACCCACTGGTCAGACGAAGTGACTGACCACGAACCCAACAACTCAAGAAAGGCGATACAGAACAATGAAAGACAGAAAACTGCTCATGATCCCCGGTCCCATCGAGTTCACTCCGGAGGTGTTGCGGGCGATGGGCCTGTCCACCACCAGCCACGTGGCCCCCAACTTCATTGAGGTTTTTGGCCAGGCGCTGGAACGGCTGCGCCAGGTGTTCCTCTGCCCCAGCGGGCAACCCTTCGTCATCGCTGGCTCCGGCACGCTGGCCATGGACATCGCCGCCGCCAACCTCATCGAACCCGGCGATAAGGCCCTGGTGGTGAACACCGGCTACTTCGGCGACCGCTTCGCCGCCATCCTGGAGCGGTATGGCGCGGCCGTGACCCAGGTGCGCGCCCCGGCCGTCGGCGACGCGCCAGCCCTGGGGGAGGTGGAGACCGCACTGAAGGGGAGTGGTTTCAAGTTGATGACTATCACCCACGTGGATACCTCCACCGCCGTGGGCACGGACGTGAAGGGCTTGGCCGCGTTGGGGCGGGAGTATGGCGCGCTGGTCGTGGTGGACGGCGTGTGCGCGGTGGCCGGCGAGGAGATGCGGCAAGAGGAATGGGGTATTGATCTGGCCCTCACCGCCTCCCAGAAGGCCATCGGCGTGCCGCCGGGGCTGGCCCTGGTGGTGGCCGGGCCACGGGCGATGGATGCCTTCCGCAACCGCAAGACCCCGGTGGGTAACTATTACGCCGATTGGACCCAATGGCTGCCTATCATGGAAGGCTACGAGGCCCGGCAACCCCGCTACTTCGGCACACCGCCGGTGAACCTGAGCTGGGCGCTCAACGTGAGCCTGGGCCAGATCATGGACGAGGGAATGGACGCCCGCTTCGCCCGCCACCGACGACTGAGCGAGGCACTCAAGGCAGCGGTCACCGCCCTGGGGATGAAGCAAGTGCCGGTGAGCCCCGACAAGACGGCCACCACCCTGACCGCTCCCTACTTCCCCGACGGGGTAGACCGCACGATGTTGGCCCACGTCAAGGAGGCGGGAGTCATCCTGGCGGGCGGTCTGCATCCGGACATCAAGGCCCGCTACTTCCGCGTCGGCCACATGGGCGTGGTGAGCATGTCCGACATCCTGGCCACCGTGGGGGCCATCGAGAAAGGACTGGCCCAGGTGGGGTACAAGTTCGAGCCCGGGGTGGGCCTGGCCGCTGTGCAGGCAACTCTCACCCGGTGACGTGAAACGTGAAATGTCAAACGTGAAACGTGAAACGTCAAACGTGAGAAGGCAAATGTACAGGAAAGTGGATGCTGGCATTGTTGAGGTGTTGCGGCAGATTGTGGGCGAGGGCAACGTCTTCTTCGGCGCCGGGGATGCCGAGGCGATGGAGCCCTACACCCACGATGAGGTGGTAGGCCTGCGGGCTGACCCCGAGGTGGTGGTCCGCGTCACGTCGGCGGAGCAAGTAGCGGAAATCTTCAGGCTGGCCCAGCAAGAGAGAGTGCCGGTGACACCCCGAGGGGCGGGTTATGGCCTCAGCGGTGGGGCCGTGCCTGTCCACGGTGGCATCGTCCTCTCGACCGAAAAGATGAACCGCATCCTGGAGAGTGACAAGGAGAACCTGATGGTCACCGTTGAGCCGGGGGTGATCACCGGTGACATCCACCGCGCGGTGGAGGCTGAGGGGCTGTTCTATCCCCCCGATCCGGCCAGCCTCGATTCCTGCTCCATCGGGGGAAACGTCGCCGAGGGCGCGGGTGGCCCGAGGGCGGTCAAATATGGGGTGACCAGGCATTACGTCTGTGGCATGGAGGCAGTGTTACCCTCGGGCGAGATCATCACCTGCGGCGGGAAACTGGTCAAGAACGTCACCGGCTACGACCTGATCCAACTGCTGATCGGTTCGGAGGGCACGCTGGCGGTGGTGACCAAGATCATCCTGCGGCTCCTTCCCCTGCCCAAGGTGCAGGTTGACCTCCTCGTGCCCTACGAAAACCTTCAGGCGGCGGCGGACACCGTGTCGGACATCATCGCCCACCGCATTCTGCCCACGACCATCGAGTTCATGGAGCGAGACAGCCTCCTGGCCGTCGAGAGGCTGCTCAAGAAAGAGTTGCCCTACCGCGACGCGGCGGCGTACCTGCTGATTCAACTGGATGGCAACAGCCCCGAGGCGGTGAGCGGAGACTACGAAGTGGTGGGCGACCTCTGCCTGGAGCACGGGGCGCAGGACGTGCTGGTGGCCAAGGACAGCCGCACACGCGACCGGCTATGGGAGGCGCGCCGCTTGATCATCGAGGCTCTCAACCACGAGAGCCCGATCAATCACATGGAGGACGTGGTCGTGCCCCGCGCCGAGATCCCTCCGCTGCTAAAAGGGATCAAAGAGATTGCCCGGCGACACGCTGTGCGCACCGTATGCTTTGGCCACGCTGGCGATGGCAACGTGCACGTCAATGTTCTCAAGGATGACATCCCCGACGAGCGGTGGGAATCACTCGTGCCCGCTGTGACCGAGGAGATCTACCGACTCACCCTGTCGCTGGGGGGGATGATCACCGGCGAGCACGGGATCGGTGTCACCCGCCGCAGATACCTCCCCCTGGCGCTGGACGAGGCCCAGATCCAGGTGATGCGCCGCATCAGGGCCGCCTTCGATCCCAACCACATCCTGAACCCGGGCAAGATCTTCCCGTAAGACAGGGTGGGGCAGCCAGAAGGTTACCGCTTCGGTATCTTCCCCTCCTCCCGGCGCTGCTTGATGATCTGCTCGGCGATAGATTCCGGCACGAAGTCGTAGCAGCGGAACTCCAGCGTGAAGGTGCCGCGACCCTGGGTGAGGCTGCGCAGGTCGGTCGCGTAGCCCCGTGCCTCTGCCAGCGGTACCTCGCCATCTATATTGCGCATATTCCCCCGCATGTGCATTGCGTTCACGCTTCCCCGCCGCCGGCCAATGTCGGCCACGACGGTCCCCATGTGCTCCTCGCCGACGTTGATGTCAGCGCGCATTATCGGCTCAAGCAGTGCAGGATGGGCCTGTCGCACCGCCTGCCGCACTGCTATTGAACCCGCGATCTGGAAGTCCATCGCTGCCGAGTCCACCTCGTGGAACTTGCCGTCCAGTAACGTCACGCGCACATCGGTGACCGGGTAGCCAGCGAGGATGCCCTTCTCCCGCGCGTCGCGCCCACCCCACTCCGGGGGCCGCACAAAGTCGCGGGGGACCTCGGATGGGGGAGCCTCGTTCTCGAAGATGATACCCTCTCCGCGCTCCAGCGGCTCGACGCGCAGGTACGCCTCGGCGAAGTGGCCGTGGCCGCCGGTTTGCTTCTTGTAAGTGCCAGTCGTCTCGACTGCCTGTCGCACCGTCTCGCGGTAGGAAACCTGCGGCAGGCTCACCCGCGGGACGATGCCGAACTCGGTCCGCAGCCGGTCCACGGCGATCTCCAGGTGTAGTTCACCCATCCCGGCCAGCGTCTCCTCGCCCGTCTCTGGTTCGAAGCGGCGGATCAGCGTGGGGTCTTCGGTGCACAGTCGTGTCACTGCCTGGCGCAGTTTGTCGCGGTCTTCGTCGGAGGCCGGCGTCAGCGCCACCGCGATGACCGGCTCAGGGAACTTGAACGTCTCCAATTCGATGGGGTGGGCCGGGTCACAGAGCGTATCGCCGGTGATGGCCGATTTGACGCCCACCAGCGCCACCACGTCGCTGGCTGTCATGTGGTCCACCTGCTCGCGCCGGTTGGCGTGCATACGGTAGATACGTCCCACCCGCTCCTCCACGTCCGCACGCGGGTTGTAGACCGTCTCCCTGACATTCAGGTGGCCGGAGAAGACTCGCACCCAGGTCAGATGCCCCACGTGCGGGTCGGTGACGATCTTGAAGGCAGTGGCACACAGGGGAGCAGCGGGGTCATCGGGCCGCTCGGTGATCTCCCCTGCGCTGCCGGGGATGGTACCCAGTGTAGGGGGCATGTCCACCGGCGCTGGCAGGTAGGCGACGACAGCGTCGAGCAGGGGTTGCACGCCGAAACGCTTGCGCGAAGCGCCGCATAACACCGGCACTAGTTTGCTGGCAATGGTGGCACGGCGCAGCGCCGCCACAAGCGCATCCGCGTCGGGCTCGCGCCCCGCCAGCCGTTGCTCCAGCAGTGTCTCGTCCGTCTCGCAGATGATGTCCAGCAGCGACTCCCGCGCCGAAGCGACTTGCTTTTGCATCGAAGCCGGGATTGGCTCCACCGCCGGATCTTCCGCGCCATCGCGCCAGATTAACGCCTGCTGGCCAATGAGGTCCACGACGCCGGTGAACCCGCCTTCCCGGCCGATGGGCAGTTGCAGCGGCACGGCGTGTGGCGTGAGCCTCTCGTGAACCTCGCCCATCGCGCGCTCAAAGTCAGCGCCCAGCCGGTCAAGTTTGTTGATAAAGATGATACGCGGTAGATTCTCCCGGTTGGCGTGCATCCAGACCGACTCGGTCTGCGGTTCGACGCCGCCCACGCCGCACAGCACGATCACTGCCCCGTCAATGACGCGAATCGAGCGCACGACCTCGGCGGTGAAGTCAATGTGGCCGGGCGTGTCAATCAGATTGATGCGGTGGCCTTGCCAGTGGCAGGCGGTGGCGGCGGCGGTGATGGTGATGCCGCGCTCCCGCTCCTGCTCCATCCAGTCCAGTTGTGTATCACCAGCGTCTATGTTCCCGGTGCGGTGAATACGCCCTGAGTAATACAGAATCGCCTCCGACGTGGTAGTCTTGCCAGCGTCCACGTGGGCGAAGATGCCGATGATACGCACTTTTTCAATAGGTGCTTCTTTTTTCTTGCTCATACTTCTCACCTCAGAGAACATGCATGAAAAAACGTTCAGCCGGTGACGTGCGATGACTGAACGCCTACTTCGTACACAAGCGTAGTATTGTACCAGAAAATCACGATTCGACCAGTCTCAAATGTCATACAAGTCAAGTGAATATGACGATAATTTGCGAGAATATCGCCAGATGACCAATCACGTTTCACTGCGTCGCTTTCGCCGCCTGGTAATCGCTGTAGCCGCCGAGGTACTCGGTCAGCGATCCCTCGTCCAACTCCACAATGCGATCCACCACCCGGTCGAGGAAATACCGATCGTGGGAAATCACGAACACCGCCCCTTCAAAATCGGCCAGCGTGTCTTCCAACACTTCGGCGGAAGGGATGTCCAGGTTGTTGGTCGGCTCGTCGAGCAGCAGGAAGTTGGCATCCGAGAGCATCAGCAGGGCCATCTGCAAGCGACTGCGCTCCCCGCCCGACAAGTTCGCCACCAACCCCCGGGCCTGCTCGTAACTGAAAAGAAAACGACCCAGGAAGCGCACTGCTCCCTCTTCCGAAAGTTTCGCCGCCTGGCGCACTGTGTCAATCAACGTCCGCCTGTAGTCAAGCGTCTCGTGCTCCTGGGCGTAGTAGCCCACCTTGACGCTCGGCCCGATCTTGATCTCGCCGCCGCTGGCCGTCTCCTGGCCCAGGATGAGCCGGAAGAGGAGCGACTTGCCGGCCCCGTTGGGTCCGACCATCCCCACCCGCTCCCCCCGCCATAAGAGCAGATTAAGCCCGGCCAGGATAATTGCCCCGTCACTAGACCCTAAGGGTTTGCCCTCAAAACCCTTAGGGTCTGCCGGGAACACCTTGTCCAGGTCAACGATCTCCAACACCTTGTTGCTGCCGCGCCAGCCATCGAGTGCCAACCCCATACGCTTGCGCTCCAGCACAGGTCGCTCGACGCGCTCCATCTTTTCCAACCGCTTGAGTATATTCCGTCCGCGCCGGGAAAACTTCTCGTTGTCATACACCTTGCCCCAGGTCAGCAACCTTTTGGCGGCCTGTTCCAGCCGTTTGACCTCTTTCTGCTGCGCCTGGTAGAGTTGCTGCTGTCGCAATAGATGCATCTGCTTCTCGAAGGCGTATTCGGAGTAACTGCCAGGGTAGTGCGTCAGCCGCCCATCCTCCAGTTCGACGATCTCGTCCGCCACCAGGTCGAGCAGGTAGCGGTCGTGGGAGACGATGATGACCGATCCCTTGTAGCCGCGAATGAACCTTTCCAGGAAGGCTTTGCCTTTCAGGTCCAGGTGGTTGTCAGGCTCGTCGAGCAGGAGCAAGTCGGGTTGGATGACCAGCAACCTGGCCAGGCCGACCAGTTTTTTCTGCCCGCCGCTGAGTACCTCCACCTGCAGGTCCATATCGGCGTTGGTGAACCCCAGGCTATGCAGTGTCGAGCGGACGCGCCCCTCGTAGCCGGGGCCGCCGAGTCGCGTGTACTCGTCCAGCAACCGCGCTTGCTGGTCTAACACCCGCGTCAAGACTTTTTCGTCCCCGTAGACAGCCGGGTCGGCCAACCGGGCCTCGACACGGGCCAGTTCCGCCTCAACACGAGCCAGTTCGGTCGAAGCGGCCAGTGTCTCCTGCCACACGGTACGCCCCGGTTCCAACCGTGGCTCCTGGTGCAGGTAGCCGATGGTCAACCCCTTGCGGCGGACGGTGAAACCGGTGTCGCTGGTCAACTCGCCGGCAATGAGGCGTAGCAGCGTGCTCTTGCCGCAGCCATTCGGCCCGATCAGTCCCACGCAGCGGTCGTCGTGGATTTCCCACGAGAGGTTTTCGAAAATCGGTTCTGAGACGTACGTGACGGTCACGCGGTCCAGGTTTACGGCGATCATAGGTTCCTCGCTAAATGGCTATCCAAAGTCTAGGCCCATGTACGGGACGTCGTTCTCGATCTTGTGCTTGCGATGCGGACACTACAGCGAATTGAGAAATGAATGGGTTTTCCTCTGCCTGTCCATTCGCTTTATTCCAGAATTCGGTCGGACGAACGTCCGCGTTGTGTTGCGCTCTGCTTGCGGGTGACGATGGCAAAGAAATCGCTCTGCGTCTCGTCCCATTTGCCAGCCAAAGAAGCAAAGAACCTTGCTTCGGTAAAGCCGCACGCTTCCAAAACCTCACAGTACAGTCCGTCCGAGTACGCCTGCAGGTTATTCGCATATCGGCTCACCTCGCAGGTTTTCGCGTCCACAACAAAATGGCGGGTCGTGGCGACGCAGGCGGCAGCGTCCCAAAAGTGCTCCTCCAGGTAAAGGTGGGGTTGGTCGGAGAACAGGCCGCTCTGGGTCGAGTACCAAGAAGGACCTTGTTTGCCTATTTCTTTGAGCGCGTGGAAGGCGGATACCTCCAGTAAGAGGGTTCCACCTTTAGTCAGTGCGTCGAACGCCTTGCGAAGAATCGTCATCGCGTCCTCTGGGAGAAATGCGTTGAACTCGCCAAAGATGAGCATCGCTAGATCGAACTCGGTGCCATACTCGGCGGTGCGGATGTCCTGATGCCGGTAGGTGCACAGCAATCCCTCACTCTCCGCGGTTTCCAAGGCATAGGCAATGGAGGCCGGGGAGAAATCTATGCCCACACATTCGTAGCCCAGTCGCGCCAGGCGGCTGGTATACAACCCTGGCCCGCAGCCCAGGTCGAGGATTCTGGCAGGGCGACCAGCCAATAGTTCGTGGTGAATCCAATTCACGTGGGCGTCGATCTTTTCAAAGCGGCGGCTGGCGGCATCATGTTCTTGGCTCAGGTGCTCCTTGAGCATTCGCTTGCTGAACGCGGGATCGTCCCAGGGAATCTTTTCTTCAGACCAGGGTTCAGGCGTTTTTCGGTTGATCAAGTTTGTTAGGTTCACGAGTTTTCTCCTCTTACCTTCTCGCGCTTGCTCGAACGAATGGTTCCTCGACATCGAGCGAGGTCAAGAGACTGTAGCATCTTGGCTTGCGGAAAGCGTTTCCCCACGTCTCGCGCTGTCTCCAATTCCTGATCCTGTACAGGTCGAACTCGGCGATATAGATGCCCTCCTGCTCATCGGCTTCGACGAGGCAATTGTCGACCGCCCCGTCGTCGTCAAAGGCCACCGCGTTGAAAGCGACCGAATGTCCGTTCTCCTGCGGCGCGGCATAGTTCGCCATCGCCACACCTACCATGTTCTCGTAGGCCCGCGCCCTGAATTGACCGATGCGATTTTGCTCCAGGGTGCAGGCATTGGGCGTCAGAATAACCTCAGCCCCCTTCAGCATCAGAATCCTCGCGCTTTCCGGGAACTCGCGGTCGAAGCAAATCATCGCGCCGATTTTCACCTCTCCTGCGTCCGTGTCCAGCGAACAGACGTAAAAATCGTCACCGGGCGTGCAAGCCGCTTCCTTGTCAAAGTCGCACGTGTGCACCTTGGCGTAGGTCATCACGATCTCACCGCTCCGATCAATGAGCGACACGGAATTTCGCGGAGCACCATCCCAACGTTCGAGATAAGTCAACGCAATCGCCATCCCCAGTTCTCCGGCCAACTCCCTGAAGTGCACAACAAAGTTTTCATCCTGGCTGACCGCCTGTGCCTCCCACTCCTCGCGCGCGCCGGGCTGATCAGAGTCGCAGAACGTGTATCCAATGTTCCACATCTCCGGGAAAAGCGCGATGTCCGCTCCCATTTCGCTTGCCTGGCGGCAGAATGTTTCTCCTTTGGTCAAGTTCGCGTCCTGGTCAGTGCCGCAGGCAGTCATCTGAAGTAAGGCTATCTTGATGGGTCTCATTTTTCCCTATCCCGTAGTGAACTTCTCCAACTCACGTCTCAACCTGGCATCTTTGTTATCCAACAGGGCAATCTCCTTCATGCTCATGCTTGTTTCCAATTGTTTGATGAGTTCATGCCCCAGGAAATAACCACATTGTCTCCGGCCACGGATCTCGAACCACGAGCCAAAGAACGGACGGATTGATAACCCTTCGTCCACCAGCCTCAAGAACTCCGTGGCCAGCCAACTCTTGTGCTCTTGACACCAATCGAGCCAGTCATCGCCGTAATTGCCGCCCCGCATGTGCCAGGTCTCCCGGCCAAGAATGACGTGCTCACACCGTTGCGCAAATCCCTCACAGTAGAGTTGCCACCAGGGACCGGAGCCCTCAGCCTGTTCGTGTTGCGCGCGCCAATGGTCGTGCGCGAGATGACCGATCTCGTGGGTGACCAGACCTGTGATTGACTTGGGCTGGCTCCAGCCGCACTCAGCGATGTTTTCTAGTCCAAACAGCACTGCCGGTGAGTCGCGAAACCGCGTCACCCATCCTGCGCCGCATCCGATGCCGACGTAGATGACGAACATCACGCCACTCTCGAATCCCAGTGCTTCCTGGGCGGTTAAGTAGGTTGGCGCACATATCTCCAGCAGGTTTTTGTGAGCCGCCTTCACCGCCGGGAGACTGTCGCCCAGAAACGGGAAGACTCTCTCTCGCGCAATCTGCCGCCAATCCTCCTCCTGGCTGGCATAGTCGTCCAGTTGTTTTTCCAACAGTTCCGGCCACTGCGACATGTAGTCTGCTGCCCAGGTCTCTATCTGTGCGTCTACCGGTTTGTCCTGTGCTTCTGTCCAATAGGCCAGGAACGTTGGAAATGTGTCAATGATCTCGCATTTGGCCATGATGACCTCGTTTAGTTCTTCTCAACGCTTCCTTGCCCAAAAGATCGCGCGGCTCGACGTTTCTGTGTAGGAATTTCCGGCACGGTCACCGTACATCTGCTCCACAATGAAGCCGTGGGTTTCCAGCCACGCCTGAACCTCGGCTGTGCCGACCGGGTGTTTCTGCTGAACGTACTCCTTTTCGACAGTACTTCCGTCAGGCAGTGTCACCTGTGTGCAGCGACGGAATTTGACCAGCCTGCGCGGCGCATCATACCAGATTGTTTCAGTGGTGCTCTCGATGTATGTGCCATCAGCGCAGAGCCCGGTTGGGAATCCCTGGCTCACGCCTGGCTTTCGCCATGACTCATCGAGGTCACCCTCCATGTGATTGTTATCAATGTAGACGTATCCACCAGGGTTCAGGGAGGGGGCAGCCGATGTGATACATCCCTCCTGCTCCTGCGGCGTCGCCAGTTCGTAGAAGCAGTTGCCGCCGAGTGTGACCAGGTCAAAACCCTGCGGCCACTCCTCGCACGTCACATCGGCTTCAGCCAGGGTGATTCTGCATTGTACTTCCTCGGGCAGGCGCTCGATTTTCGCCCGCGCACGGGCAAGCATTCCCTGCGCCTGATCGAGTCCCACCAGCCTGTGGCCGTCGAGGGCCAACGGAATGAGGATGCGCCCGGTGCCACAAAATGGCTCCAGAATCCGCAGCGGCCCGCGCTCACCAATCAGGTTTCGGACGAGTTCCACGTCATCCGTGTATGTCTCAATTTGATTGTAGATTTCTGCGATATGTGGTTCGATGTCGTACATATTGGTCATGTTATGACTCTCTTGCTTCCCACTCTCTGCGAAGCATCCCGAAATGGACTCGGTCAAGCCATTCTCCCTGCCACTCGATTAACTCTCTCTCCGCACCTTCAGCAGAGGACATCAGGATCGTTGTTCCACTTTAGCAATATGTCCCAGTCGTCTTCGGTCATCGGGCGCAGAAGGACCTTCTCCCCGCGCAGCACGATCTCGTGTTCCCCGAGTTTCATACTGAAATTATGATATAAGCGCGCCCCTCCGCGACTGGCGCGCGGGCTCCAAAAGCGGTACAATTCCGCCTGGAGACCGTTTTTCGTATTGGGGGTGCGTATGGCTGGCAAAAAGCAGACGCAGGAAGAAGTTCGGCGTAAT
>JAUWOI010000556.1 GCA_030612185.1 Anaerolineae bacterium | reverse complement strand
GTTGAACAAGATCGCCATCAGTGGCAAGGGGGGGGTGGGTAAGACGACCCTCGCTGCACTTCTGACCCACATTTACGCGGAACGGGGCCGCAGTGTCGTCGCCATTGACGCCGATCCGGCCGGTGGGTTGGCCGAGGCATTGGGGTTCCCTCCCGACCTGGTCGCTCAGGTCACGCCGGTGGCCAGGATGGATGAACTGATCTACGAGCGCACGGGCGCGAAGCCAGGCACTTCCGGCGGCTTCTTCAGCCTCAACCCCCGTGTGGACGACATTCCTGACCGTTTCAGCGTCTCCCATCGCGGGATCCGCTTTCTTCGGTTGGGCACCATCGAGTCTGGCGGTAGCGGTTGCATTTGCCCCGAAAGCGCGCTGCTCAGGGCGTTGGTTACTCACCTGCTGCTCTATCGTGACGAGATGCTGATTCTCGACATGGAGGCCGGGGTGGAACACCTGGGCCGGGCGACAGCGCGGGCGGTTGATGCCTTCCTGGTCGTCGTGGAGCCGGGGCGGCGCAGCCTGGCTACGGCGGAGCGTATTCGCGAGTTGGCGGCCGATATTGGCATCAGTTGCGTCTATGTAGTGGGCAACAAGGTGCGCGGTGAGAGTGATGGGGCTTTCATTCAATCTGGCAGTCCCGTACCGGTGCTTGGTTATCTCTCTGCCAATCCTGAGTTGACCGAGGCGGACTTGCAGGGCGAGGGGGTCTTTGACGCTGCACCCCGGGCCGTCGAGGAGGCACGGGCGATTGCGGCGGCGCTGGAGGCATTGTGAGGGTGAGTAGATGGGGAAGTGAGTAGACGAGTAGGCTGGGCGCTGTGAAACGAGTAGTCGTTGCTGTTGTTTTCTGCTTAGTTGCATTGCTTCTGTCTGCGACCACCCGCGCGGACGAGTTGCCGCCATCGGCGTTCGTGGGGGGCGTGGTAGGTCATCCGCAGGAGCACAACCTGAGTTGCGAATCCCGCTCGGCGACGGATATTGCGGCCTTCTGGGGAGTAGCGTTTGCCGAGGATGAATTCTTCCGGCGATTGCCCAAGTCCGATAACCCCAACCGGGGCTTCGTGGGCGATGTGGATCTGCCGCCGGGAAGCATGCCGCCTGTTGGGTATGGTGTATACGTTGGACCAGTCGCGGCCACGCTGCGCAGTTTCGGGCTTGATGCGCGGGCTCGGCGAGACTGGAGACTGGATGACCTGAAGGTGGAACTGGCTGCCGGGCGGCCTGCCATTGTCTGGGCCACTTATGATATGAGGCTCTCGGAGATGCAGTCGTGGACCTCATCCGACGGCGCGACGTCGCCTGTCGTGCAGTGGCAACACACATTCGTCGCCGTCGGCTACGATGAGGAGGGGCTTTATCTGGTGGATGCCTACGACGGGGCGGCGAAGCACTTCGCTTACGAGCAGTTCGCCCTGGCTTGGGCGCAATTAGGTGAGATGGCGGTCGCTGTGCGCGGCACGTCGCCAGCGCCGGGCGGGAGAGTCTGGAAGGCGATGGCCGTGGATGGCCGGAGCCAGTTTGTCGTAGACGGCCGGCGGATCGCCGGCCCTGAGTAAAACTATCACAACAAGAGGAGGAAAGAGCAATGCCCAGCATGAAAGACGTTGCCAGGATGATGGAGAAGGCAGGCATTCCTGGACAGGATGCTTACGATCTACCCAGCAGCACCAAGACCTTCCCCGATGGGGCACACTACCGCATGGAGATATCCGGCGTGGAGCGCCTGAAGGTACTAGAAGCGGTGATTGACGAGGCAACCAAGCGCGATATTCCCATCCACCGCCTCATCTCGGTGGTGATGGGCGCGACGCTGTTGGACAGGGCCGAACTGAAGGACTTTGCCCAGATGGCCGCCGATGCTAATATGGAGGTCATCCTCACGCCGGGGCCACGCGCCGGGTGGGACATCGGGCGGCAAGTGGCCACGCCCGAAGGCGCACTCTCTGGCATCCGTTGCCGGGGATCCAAGATGTTGAATCAAACCATCACCGACATTATGACCTGCATTGATCTTGGCTTCCGCGGCTTCCTGGTGGTGGACGAAGGGGAACTCTGGCTGCTCAACGAGATGAAGAAGAACGGCGACATCCCCGAAGATATTATCTTCAAGGTGAGCATCTACGCCGGACACGCCAATGCTGCTGGCGGCAAGGTACTGGAGATGCTGGGGGCCGGGACGTTCAACCCAGTCGCTGACCTGACGCTGCCCCAGTTTGCCGCCATCCGGCAGGGGGTTGACATTCCCCTCGACGTGCACATCATCATCACCGAGTCCTTCGGTGGCTACATGCGCTTCTACGACGCTCCAGAGATGGCCCGCGTCTGCTCCCCCTGCTACTTCAAGATTGAGCCCGGCCCGGCGTGTGCTGCGACCGGGGCGGCACTCTATAAGCCGTGGGTCGACGAGGGTATGCTGGCCAACTGGGGACGGGTCAAGGTCAAATATGCTCAGATTATCCACGAGATTATCCAGGAGAACAATCCGAACCTGAAACTGTCTGATCTGGGGCCGGACGATCTGGCGATCCCGCAGCCATAGGGGTGGTAGACTGGTAAATTGGGAAATTGGTAGATTGGTGGTTGGTTGCTTGACCAATCTACCAACCAACCAATCTAACGGGGAGGTGAATGCATGGATGATATGACTGGAGCGTTTGTCGAACTGATCCGCCGGGCAGCGACCGACTTGCCGGCTGACGTGGAGGCGGCGCTGCTGGTGGCGCAGGCCCGCGAGGAGCCGGGATCGGCCGCCGCCGGAGCGCTGGAGACTGTTCTGGA
>JAUWOI010000277.1 GCA_030612185.1 Anaerolineae bacterium | reverse complement strand
AAGTGTGTGGCAGGAGGGCCGTTGGCCGGGCGGGGGGCCGCCCCGCCCCGGACCCCCCCCCCCCCGGGGGCGGCGGGCGCGGGGCCGCCCCGGCGGCCCGCCGGAAAAAGCGGGCGGGGGGGGGGGGGCGGGCGGCCACTGGGCGGGGTGGGGCGGGCGGCCGGGGGCGGGGGCGGGGGCGGGCGCCGCCGCTGACCCGACCACGCAGGTGGTCGGCTGGCGCGGAAGCGCCCTTGAGCCGCGATTTCAATCGGCGGTTATCGGGAGGAAATGTTATGCGACGCAACAAACTGGCATTGTACCTGCACTTAGCATGGGCGACGTGGGATCGCCTCCCTCTCATCACGCCTGATATCGAGCGCCGTTTGCATCGCAACATTGAGAGCGAAGCGCGGAAGATGGGGTGCACTGTGCTGGCTTTGAACGGCACTTTGGATCACGTTCACCTTATTGTCTCATTTCCTACCACTGTCACTATCGCCAATCTGGTGAAACAGGTCAAGGGCGTCTCGTCGCACTTCGTCAACGAGACGCTGCGGCCTGAAGCACAATTCAAGTGGCAGGGAGGGTACGGCGCTTTCACCGTCAGTCGGTGGGACCTGCCCAAAATCATTCGCTACGTGAAGAGACAGAAGGAGCACCACGCGGCGGATGATTTGTGGTTGGAACTTGAGGAGACGTTTGAGGTGGTCGAAACGGGCGCGTAAGTCGGCAGACCACGCAGGTGGTCGGCCGGCGAGAGAGCGCTCTTGAACCGCGATTTTAATCGGCGGCGAAGGCTTGCGACTTGCTTGCGACCGCGCAGGCGGTCGCCCGGCGCTTGAGCGCCCCTTAGCGCCGATTTCAATCGGTGGCTTCTGTAGGGAGTGACCATGGAAAAACGCTTGATCGTCATCGGCGGGGTGGCAGCGGGGATGAGCGCGGCCGCCAAGGCGAAGCGTCTGAACCGCGAAATGGAGGCCGTCGTCTACGAGAAGAGTTCGTACATCTCTTACGCAGCCTGCGGGATGCCCTATTTTATCGCGGGGGACATCGCCGACTATCGTTGCCTGCTCGCGCGCACACCGGAGCAGATGGCGAAACAGGGCGTGGAGGTGCACGTCCGCCACGAGGTGATGGCTGTTGATCCAAACGCGCGAATGGTGGTCGTACGTGATCTGGAAGGGGGGCGCGAGTTTACGCAGGGGTACGACAGGCTGGTCATTGCCACCGGCGCGCGTCCGGCGTTGCCTCCCCTGCCCGGCTCTAGCCTGGAGGGGGTTTTTGTGCTGCGCTCGTTGGAGGAGGGACGAGCCGTAAAGCGTTTCCTCGCCGAGCGCGCGGAGCACAAATCACGGCGGGCGCTCGTCCTCGGGGGCGGCTACGTCGGCGTAGAGATGGCCGAGACCTTCCGGCGGCTGGGATTGGAAGTCAAGATGGTGATCCGCTCCGGCAAGGTGCTGCGCACCGCGCTCGACGACGACGTGCGGGCGCTGGTGGAGGAGGAATTCGCGCGCCAGGGGGTGGAGGTGGTGAAGGGCAAACCCACCGCATTCGAGGGTGGCCGCCGGGTGGAGGCAGTCGTTTTTGGGGACGAGGACAGGCATTATCCATGTGACGTGGCGCTGTTGGCCATCGGTGTGCGGCCCGAGGTATCGCTGGCGCGGGCGGCGGGTGTGGCCCTGGGCGCGACGGGGGCCATCGCCACCGACAGCCACATGCGCACCCACCTGCCCCACGTGTACGCGGCGGGCGATTGCGCCGAAACGTTCCCCCTGGTCACCGGTGAACCGGCCTACATCCCGCTGGGCAGCACGGCCAACAAGCAGGGGCGCGTGGCCGGGACGAACAGTGCCGGGGGTGAGGCGACCTTTGGCGGGGTGGTGGGTACGATGGTAGTGCGGGCGTTCGATCTGGCGGTGGCCCGTACCGGGCTTACGGCGGCCCAGGCCCAGGCTTTGGGATACACCGTGCGCGCGCCGATGATCAAGGCCATGGACAGTTCGCACTATTTCCCAGGTGCAGCGCCCATCCACGTCAAACTGGTCGTGGATGAGGAGACCGGGCGGCTGCTAGGGGGGCAGATCGCTGGGCGACGCGGAGTGGCCAAGCGCATAGACGTGCTGGCGACGGCGCTCCATCATCGGCTTACCGTGGCCGATCTGCAACGGCTGGATTTGAGTTACGCGCCGCCCTTTGCGCCGGTGTGGGACCCCATCCTGGTGGCGGCCAACGTGGCAGCGAGGTGACCGGGCTGCTGGTGCCGTGGGTGGATTCTAGTAAACGTTTCATATTTTTCTAACGTTATGTGCACCGAAGCGCGCTATGATGGTAATGTGACTTGGTCGAGCGAAGTCGCTCAGGAGGCACTCCTTGGCCGGACGGCAGGTCCGTGCTGGCGTGCTCCCGTGAGCACGGAACGTGACCGTCACGCCGAAGCAGATTGTGAGCGTTCAGACCTCCGAGGTTTTGGTGGTTGTTTGACCCGAAAAGTAAGCCGCATGTTGCTGGAAGGCCCCAAAAGAGCACTATTTCGTAAACCTCGGAGGTCTTTTGTGGAGTTTTCTACCCTCCTGAACGCCTACGCGGATTAAAGGAAGGAGGCGGTGTTGATCGTCTGATGAATTGTTCGGGGGAAGAAAGCGCCTGGCCCGGACCGGCCTCAATTGGGCTCAACAACAGGTCCGGGTGACGAGGGGGCGGTTCCCCGCCAAGAAGGTGAGGACAAGGCGGGGCTAACCATTCCAGTTGGGACGGGAAAATCGAAAACTCGGCGGATGCCGCCCGGGGCCAGCCACGCCCCGTAATCTTCCTCCTCCTGAGATACAAGCCTGTTCACAAAACCACCGGGCAACCGGCGGCACAAAACGCCAGGCAGTGGCCAACTAACAAACCAACCAACCAACCAACCAACTAACTAACCAACCAACTAACAGGAGGAACCCATGTGCGGTATAGTAGGCTACGTGGGGCCGCGGGATGCGACCCCTATCATTCTTGAAGGTCTGAAACGGCTGGAGTACCGGGGCTACGACTCGGCTGGGCTGGCGATCGTGCAGGCAGACGGCACCATCGGCGTGCGCCGCGAGGTCGGCAAATTGGCTGGCCTGGTGGAACTGGTGGCCGCCGCGCCGGTGAGTGGGCAAGTCGGCATTGGCCATACCCGCTGGGCCACCCATGGCGAGCCCAGTCGGAGTAATGCCCATCCCCACGGCGGTCTCACCTGCCAGGTCGCCGTTGTCCATAATGGCATCATAGAAAACTTCCTGCCGCTGCGGCGGGAACTGGAGGCGGAGGGGCGGCGCTTTGCCTCGGAGACCGACACCGAGGTAGTGGTGCACCTGGTCGAAGGGTACATGGCGGGCGGGGCTGATCTGGAGACGGCGGTGCGCCGGGCGCTGACCCAGGTGAAAGGGGCTAGTGCCTTTGTCTTCCTTAGCAGTCGCGAACCCGACCGGCTGGTGGCGGCTCGCCTCGGCAACGCTGGTGGGCTCACCATCGGAGTGGGGGAGGGAGAGACGTTCTTCGCCTCCGACATTCCCGCCATCATGGAGCACACCCGCGACATGATCTTTCTTGAGAGCCGGCAGTTGGCGGTAGTGACGCGGGGTGGGGCGCGCGTAACCACTTTGACCGGCGAGCCAGTGGCGATGGAAGTGCACACCATTCCCTGGAACCCCGTAGCGGCGTCCAAGGAGCCGTACCGTCACTTTATGCAGAAGGAGATTTACGAACAGGCCCGCTCCGTCACCGATACTATCCGGGGCCGGGCCGACTTCGATGCCGGGCGGGTGCGACTGGAGCACCTGGAGTTGACACCGGAGGACGCTCAGGCACTGGAGAGAGTGATCATTGTCGCCTGCGGCACCTCGGCTTACGCCGGGTTGGTGGGCAAGTTCATCCTTGAATCGTTGGCCCGCGTGCCGGTTGAGGTGGATTACGGTTCCGAGTTCCGCTACCGTGACCCTATCATTAACGGCAATACTGCCGTGCTGGCTATTACCCAGAGCGGCGAGACGGTGGATACGCTGGCGGCGATGGAGGAGGCGCGGAAGAAGGGCGCGCGGTTATGGACCATCGTCAACGTCATTGGCAGCCAGGCGATGCGTCTCTCTGACGGCTACATCCTGATGCACGCCGGCCCGGAGATTGGCGTGGCTTCGACCAAAGCGTTCACCACCAGCCTGGTGGATCTCTATTTACTGGGCTGCTACCTGGGCGAGTTGCGTGGAACCCTGACCGGCGAGCGACTGCGGGCGACGGTGGACGATCTGGCACGGCTCCCCGACCTGATGGGGCACGTGCTGGAGCCCAACGAGGTGTACAATACGCTGGCCTGGCGCTTCTACGACCGGGAGCATTTCCTCTACCTGGGGCGGGGCATCAATTACCCCATCGCACTGGAAGGGGCGCTCAAACTGAAGGAGATTTCCTACATCCACGCCGAGGGCTACCCCGCCGGAGAGATGAAGCACGGCCCCATCGCGCTGATTGACGAGGCGATGCCCGTCGTCGCCGTTGCCGCGCGTGATCACGTCTACGACAAGATGATCAGCCAGATTGAGCAGGTCAAAGCGCGGGGTGGCATCGTTATCGCGCTGGCGACGGAGGGGGATAGCGACATCGCCGCCAAGGCTGACTATGTGCTCTACGCCCCTGCGACACCGTCGCTGCTCTCGCCGGTGATCAACGTCGTGCCACTGCAACTGCTGGCGTATCACTTGGCAGTGCGGCGGGGCTGTGACGTGGACCAGCCCAGAAACCTGGCGAAGAGTGTCACCGTGGAGTGATGTTCAATGTGTGGAATTTTCGGCATTGTTGTGAAACAGGAACAACCCCTGGGCGATATCCTGACCGAGGCCGGGCGGCGGCTCTCGTATCGGGGCTACGACTCGGTCGGCTGCGCCACGCTGCGCGACGGTGGCGCGATTGACCTGCGCAAGGACGTGGGGAAGGTGGACGAGGTGGCAGAGCGGCTGAGGTTCTCTGAGATGGTCGGCCGGCGGGGTATTGTGCAACTGCGCTGGGCCACCTTCGGAGCGCCCTCGCAGGTCAACGCTCAGCCCCACCTGGACTCCGACGGCGACCTGGTGGGCGCGCATAACGGCAACGTCGTCAACAACGTCGAACTGCGCCAACAGTTTGTCGCCGAGGGGATGACGGTGCGCTCGACCAACGACGGCGAGTCCTGCGTCCACGCCGTCGAGCGATACGTGGACCGGGGCCACGGCATGGTCGAGGCTATCCGCCGCGCCTACGATGACCTGGAGGGCGATTATACCTTCGTCATCGGGCGGGTTGGCGAGGAGGCGCTCTATGCCATCAAAAAAGGCTCCGGGTTGGTGGTTGGCCTGGGCGAGGACTTTACCTGCTGCTCGTCCGACCTGCCCTCCGTTCTGCCGCTGACCCGGCGCATCCTGCGCGTGCGCGATGGCGAAATCGTCATTCTGTACGCCGATAGGGTCGAGTTGCGGCGTGTTTCCGATGGGGGTCTGGTCAGGCGCGAGGTGGAGTTGTGCACCGAGGATATGGACGCGGTCGAGAAAGGGGGCTACCCGCACTTCATGCTCAAGGAGATCCACGAGCAGCCAGCGGTGGCGGGAGACCTGCTGCACCTGCTGGCGGCTTCCTCCCACGTGAGACCGATGGTCGAGGCGATGCGGCAGGCGCGCCATCTGTACTTTGTGGGCTGTGGCACCAGTTACCACGCCTGCATGTTGGGCGCGGTCTACGCGGCGCGGTTGGCGGGACGCCCCGCCGTCCCCATCCTGGCCCCCCAGTTCATCGCCCAGTACGGCCCTGCGCTGACCCCTGACGATGTGGCCGTCTTCGTCAGCCAGAGCGGCGAGACAAAGGATGTGCTCAACGCGCTGGAGGTGGCCGAGGTGCGTGGCGTGGCTTCTCTGGGATTGGTCAACGTGTTGGGTTCCACGCTGATGCACCGCAGCCGTCACTACCTGCCGCTGGCCTGCGGCTACGAGATCAGCGTGCCTGCGACGAAGACCTTCGTCAACCAGGTGATAGCCTTCCTCTACCCGGCGCTGCGGATGGGCGGGGAGCCCACCGACGTGCTGGATGCGCTGCCTGGTCTCTTGCAGCGGACGCTTGAGGAGGTCGAGCCGCAGATTGAGCGTGTACTGCCACTGCTGGAAGGGCGAGACGATCTCTATTGCCTGGGCTAC
>JAUWOI010000131.1 GCA_030612185.1 Anaerolineae bacterium | reverse complement strand
TGGGAGAGGGCCTGTAACGATGCCCGTGATGCTGACCTCCGTCGTCATCCCGGCCTACAACGAGGAGCAGTACCTGGGCCGCTGCCTGGCGGCCCTGGCACGTCAGACCTACCCCGCCGACCGGTTCGAGGTCATCGTGGTGGACAACGGGTCGACCGACGCCACGGCAGAGATTGCCCGGCGGTATGGAGGAGTGCGGGTGATCGCGAAACCGCGCAAGGGCGTGGCCCGCGCCCGCCAGGCCGGCTTCGCGGCGGCGCGGGGGGCGGTCATCGCCTCCACCGATGCCGATACCGTCGTGCCGCCTTTCTGGGTGGCCCGTATCGCGGAATACTTCCGGGCCGACCCCGCCCTGAGGGCTATCTACGGCCCGGTCTATTGGCCTGACGGGCGGCAGATGGAGCAATTGTTGGTACACTATCCGATAACCTGGGGACTGTGGGCCAGCAACCGCGTCCGGCACAGCCTCTGGTGGGGCAGCAACTTCGCCGTGCGCCGGGAGGTCTTCTGGGAGGCCGGCGGTTTTCCCGTCTAGTGGGGCAGAGGATCCGGCGAGGACACCGACCTTGCGCGACGGGTGAGTCGCATCGCGCCGGTGCACTTCGACCCGGACCTGGTCGTGTACGCCTCCTCCTGCCGCACGCGCAAGGGTTGGGCCAGCATAGGGAAGCGCACGGCGGCGAGTGTAGCCAACCGCGTGGTGCTACGGCGGTCCCCACTGCCGTTCCCAGACATCCGTTGAGCGATGGCCCCCAATTGAGAGGAGGTGTTAGTGACCAGGCAACAGCAAGACGACCCCATCCCAGCTCACATCGCCATCATCATGGATGGCAACGGGCGCTGGGCGCAGCAGAGGGGGCTGCCGCGCTCGGCCTGCCACAGGGCGGGCGTGGAGACCGTGCGGCACATCGTGCGTGCCTGCGCCGACCTGGGCCTCGAGGTACTGACGCTGTACACCTTCTCCACCGAGAACTGGCGACGCCCCGAGCCGGAGGTCGCTCTTCTGATGCGCCTGGCCGAGGACTATGCTCGCCGGGAGGTGGACGAACTCGACCGGAACAACGTGCAGGTTCGGATGCTCGGCCACCGCGAGGGGTTGCCCGCCTCGTTGCTGCGGGCAATGGATGAGGGCATACGCCGCACAGCGCACAACATGGGGCTGGTGCTCAACCTGGCTATCAACTACGGCGGGCGGGCGGAGATCGTGGACGCGGCACGGGCAATGGTGACCGCCGCCCGGCAGGGCAAATTGAACCCGGCTCTGCTGGACGAGACCGTGTTCGGCCGCTTTCTCTACACCGCCGCGCTCCCGGACCCCGACCTGGTCATCCGCACGGCCGGGGAGATGCGGCTGAGCAACTTCCTCATCTGGCAGGCGGTCGGTGCCCTCTTCTGGAGCACACCGGTCTACTGGCCCAACTTTGATAAAATAAGCCCTCCTGGCGGCCATCCGGGTCTGGCAGGAGAGCAGAGAAAGCGAGACTGCGGCCCTATCCTTCCGGCAGCCCCTGCTGCCGACGCCGAACATCCGCTGACACTGAAAGGAGCAAAGGAGGAGGCAACCATGAAACTGGAAGACATCGTTCACACAATTGCATCTACCGGGCAAGCCGAAACGCTTGCCAACGTCACCGCCAGCGCGATACAGCGCGAGCCGGTCCGTCGCATGCTCATGGGCTATGTGGACCGGCGCATCAACCAACGCCTGGAGGAAGCCTACGACGTCAACGAGCGCCGCCCGCCCGGCGTGATCCAGGACAAGGCGCACATCTTTCGGGCACTGGTGCACTCCGTTGATCGTGCGCTGGCGCAGGGCAACATCTCCGAGACGCTCGTCAAAAAGGTGCTGCGTGACCAGGTGAATGTTTTCGCAGGCTCGGCGCCCAGTGCCGCATACGGACGCTTCTACCAGGAACACGGCGGTTACGGCCCGCCCTTTTTCCTGGTCATCTCACCGGGTAAACTGTGCAACCTGCGCTGCAAGGGGTGCTATGCCAGTTCCGGCAATGACAGCGAGAAACTGGACTGGGAGGTCTTTGACCGCATCATCACCGAGGCCAGGACCATTTGGGGTTCGCGCTTCATCGTCATCTCCGGCGGCGAGCCGCTGGCCTACCGCTCCCAGGGCAAGGGCGTTCTCGATGCGGCAGCCAAACACCAGGATATGTTCTTCCTGATGTACACCAACGGCACGCTGATTGACGAGAAAATGGCTGCCCGCATGGCCGAGGTGGGCAATCTCACTCCGGCCATTTCCGTCGAGGGGTGGGAGGAGCGCACTGACGCCCGGCGTGGCAAGGGGGTATTCCAGCGCGTCTTGCAGTCCATGGCCAACCTGCGCCAGGCCGGCGTGCCCTTCGGCATCTCCCTCACCGCCACGTGTGAGAATTGCGAGGAGATCCTCTCCGACGAGTTCCTCGACTTCTTTTTCGAGGAGCAGGGAGCAATGTACGGCTGGATCTTCCAGTACATGCCCATCGGGCGGGGCCTCACACTGGACCTGCTCCCCACGCCAGAGCAACGGGTGTGGATGTGGGAACGCACCTGGCAGGTGGTGCGGGAGAAGAAATACTTCCTGGCCGACTTCTGGAACCTGGGTCCCTGCTCCGACGGCTGTATATCGGCCGGGCGCCATGGCGGTTATCTGTACATTGACTGGAACGGCAAGGTGATGCCGTGCGTCTTCGTCCCCTACTCGCCGGTCAACGTCAACGACGCCTACCGGGAGGGCAAGACGCTGAATGATGTTCTAGAGGACCCGTTCTTCAAGGCCATCCGCGAGTGGCAGGACGAGTACGGCTACGCGGCGACGCGACTGGAGGAGCACAACAACTGGCTGATGCCCTGCCCTATCCGCGATCACCACCGCGACTTCCGGCGCATCCTGGAGGCAACCGAGCCGGACCCGGAGGACGAGGCCGCGCTACAGGCGATGATCGACCCGGCCTACCGCGACGGGCTCATCAAATACGACGAGGCGGTGGCCCGGCTGATGAATCCCATCTGGGAGCGGGAGTACCTGGGCAACGGCAGGGAGTCCCAGAGCGGTGGTAGATGAACTGTGGGCTGGCTTCAGGATGAAACCGCCGAACCGCCCTTGACAACACCACTTTTCTGTGGTATACTACTTTCGGAACTTTCGGAAGATTAGGCAGTTTTTAGTATGCTCGACAAAATGACCAAGTTATCCTCCAGGCAACGAGATTTTCTGAGCCATCTGCTCGACCTCTATCGTGAGGCCGGGGGGCCGGTGCATTACGCGGATGTGGCGCGGGCGCTGGACGTGCGTCCGGTCACGGCCTACGAGATGTTGCGCCTGTTGGAGGCAAAGGGGTTGGTGCGCTCCGAGACAGTGCGCCCCCAAGGCCATAAAGGTCGTTCCGTCGTCGTCTTTTACCCCACAGAAAAAGCCACGGCCTTGCTGTCCGAGTTGGCGGACGACAACGTGAACGAACGAGAGTGGGACGAGGCTAAAGCGGGCATCCTGCAAGCCCTGGAGCAGGGAAAGGGCACCGATTACCAGGAGATGTTGGAGGAGGTGCTGTTACGCATCCCGGAGCGCAGAACCCCGCTCATCTTCGGGGCCGACATGGTCACGGCTATCATCCTGGCCTTTTACGAGTTGCGGGATACGGCGGCGGCGAGGCGGATTCTCCCCCACCTGCGCCGGTTCGGCCCACCGGGATGGGCAATTCTCTATTCGCTGGCTGGGTTCAGCATGGCCCTCTCGCTGGTCGAAAAGGCCAACCGGAGGACCACCTCGCTGCTACTGGGCTATTCTCAGCAGTTCCGCGAACACCTGGACAACCTGGCCGGCAAGGATAAGACGCGCCTGTCCGATTTCGTTTACGAGGTGTTACAGGCCGTCGGTCTGTGAGGAAAGAAGAAGGAGGTGCTGTGTATGCACAATGGCGTTATGCTGGACACACGTGCGTGAAGCGTAAAAAGTAAAACATACTAACCATAAAATGAGGAGGTAAAACAATGGCTGGATTGATTGAGAAAAGCCTGCTGGCGGGCCTGGGTGTGATGGTGTTGACCCGCGACAAGGTGAAAGAGTTCGTGGATAAACTGGTCGAGGAGGGGGAGGTCAAGCCGGAGGAAGCCCCCAGCATCGTTGACAAACTGGTGGAGCGGGGCGAGGCGGAGCGGGAGGAACTGCGCAAACTGGTGCGTCAGGAACTCGACAAGACCCGCTTCGTGGTTTCCCGCAAGGACGTTGAAGCACTGAGCCAGAAGATTGACGACTTGGCCGCCAAGGTCGAGGAACTGGTGGGCAAGAAGCCAACGAAGAAACAGACGGCCTAAGAAGAATGCACCGGCCGGATGGTAGCAGACCTCCGGCCGGCGCTGAACTTTTGCCCTTGGAGGACAGTTATGACCCAACGCACCGAAACGGACATCGTGGTCGTCGGAGCCGGCACATCTGGCACTTATTTTGCCTGGCGTTTGGCCCAGGTTGGTTTCAAGACTGTCATACTGGAAAAGCGCCACCTGGACGAACTGGGCGCCGACATTGGCATTTTCCACATGGACGAGATTCGCTTCGCCCAATTCGGCATCCCCTTGCCCACGGGCGATGAACTGATAGACTACTACCCCGATGGCCGGGCCTGGCCGCCGGACGGTGACGACTCCAAACTGGTAAAGTATGCTTTCTACGTTATGGAGAAGCCGCTATTCATCCAGCGGCTGCATCGCTACGCCGCACTGGCCGGCGTGCGGTTCATCAAGCAGGCCACCGTCGGCGACATCATCGTCGAGAATGGCGCACTCGTCGGCCTGCGGGCCACGACTAACGACGGACCACTGGAGGTGCGCGCCCGGCTGGTCGCCGATTGCTCCGGCATTAGCGGCGCGGTGCGCACCCGCCTGCCCGACGGCTTCGGCGTCGAGAATGACCCCATCTCCGACGACGACACGCTGTTCGTCATCCTCCAGTACTGGGACGACATCGCAGGCGATCACCCAACCGGACTGAACTTTTACCCATTCCACAAAACGTTCTGCAACCCCAGTTACGGCGACGGGGCCATCCTGGGCATTGGGCAGCCGGGCGGCTACGAGCACGCCGATCAGGTGCAGCAAGCGTTCCTGGCCGAGCGTTTCCCCAACCCACACCGGCTCGTAAATCGCTGCCAGGGGCCAACGCCCTTTCGCCGCCCGCCCTACTCACTGGTGGGGAATGGCTTTATGGTGATGGGAGACGCGGCCTTTATGACCAAGCCCTTTTCCGGCGAGGGAGTGACCTCCGGCTTCACCGCCTGCCAGATCGCAGCCGAGGTAACCGCAGCCGCGCTATCGAAAGGTGACGTCAGCCGGGCGGCACTGTGGCCGTACAACGTGCGCTACTTTCGCGACCAGGGGCAAAAGTTCGCCGAGCTCTTGGCGCAACTCCCCGCCGCCGCAGAACTCTCACGGCGGGACGTGAACTATCTCTTCGAGCAAGACATCATCTTTAGCGGCGAGGACTTTGTCCAGATGAACCGTGATTTTCAAGTGCAGAGATCCACCAGCGAGGTGCTCTCCATGGCGGCCAAACTGGTTTGGGGCGTGGTCAGTGGGCAGTTCTCGGCGGCGAGTCTCAGGGCGTTGCTGGGGGCAATGGCGGTTTCCGGCAAACTCAGGGCCGCCTACGAGCGCTACCCTGAGACGCCCGCCGGCTTCGAGGCATGGGTGGCGGAGGTGCGCCCGCTCTGGGAGGCGGTGGGGACCTGTACTGAGCGGAGCCGAAGTAAATAAGCCTGAAAACCCAACTGGCGCGGCAGTTTGTCCGCCGCCTGAGCCCGCAGGATGTGCTCGACCTGGCCGGGGAAGCCGCGCGGGAATGGATGGCCCGCCTGTCCATGGAGGAGCGGGCCGCCTTCCTGGGCCGTCTCGTGGAGGAGAACCTGAGTGCGGCCCTGCAGGGATTGGGGCAAGAAGAGCGGGCCGCGCTGATGAACAGCCTTCTGCCTGCCATAGCCCGCCACTTCCCGCTGGACGACGTGGACATCCTGGGGGCGTTCGCCGATTTCGAGAGTCCCCAGAAGACTGACTGGAAGGAGGCATAACTCATGCGCGTTGCCATTACAACCGATTCTTTCCGCGATGGACTGGGAGGTGTGGCTACGGCTGTGGCCGTGCTGGCCCGCACGCTGCGGGCGACGGGCCACACGGTGCGCATCTTCACCGCCGCCGACCCCTCTCACGCCGCAATGGAACTGGACGTGACCGGGCTCCCGGCGCTGCACTACGAGCGGCTGCCCGGCGGACGGGTCGTCGTCGCGCCGGTCGGCCTGGCGCGAGAGTTGGCCGCCTTCCGGCCCGACGTGATCCACAATCACTCGATGGCCGCGATGGGCACCCAGGCCCTGGCAGCGGCCCGCTTGCTGGACGTCCCCATCCTGGGCACCTGCCACGTCTACCTGGCTGGCTTCCTGGGCTACGCGCCACTACCGCTGGACCGGGTGCCCCTGATGGACGAGGCCGCCTGGCGCTACACCGTCACTTTCTTCAACCTCTTCCCCCTCGTCACCACGCCCTCGCAGGTGATGGCGCGGGAGTTGATCGCCCACGGGCTGCGCGTGCCGGTGGTAGCCGTCTCCAACGGTGTGGACACCCGCCTGTTCCGCCCCGGCCCACAGACGAGCGGCAAAGACAGTGTGACGGTCCTGCACGTGGGGCGGCTGAGTTACGAGAAGAACATAGACCTTCTACTACGCGCTTTCGCCCGCATTGCAGGGGACTATCCCGCTGCGCGGCTGACCATCGCCGGCGACGGTCCCAACCGGGAAGCCCTGACCCAACTGGCGGGCGAACTGGGGCTAAGCGAGCGCGTGCGCTTCACCGGCTTCGTGCCCCACAAGCAACTGCCGGCGCTCTACCAGGCCGCCGACCTGTTCGCCACCGGTTCGACCATCGAGACACAAGGGCTGGTGGTGCTGGAAGCGATGGCCTGTGGCCTGCCGGTGGCCGGCGTAGACGCACTGGCGCTGCCGGAAGCAGTGCACCACGGCGTCAACGGCTTCCTGGCGCCACCCGGGGACGAGGCGGCATTGGCACAGCACATGGCGTGCCTGATAGCCGACGCCAGCCTGCGGCAGCGCATGGGAGCGGCTTCGTGCCATCTGGCCGAAAGGCACAGCCTGGAGCAGATTGTCGCACAGTACGAGCGGCTCTACCGGCAGGTTGCTGCCGCATCTCCGCCGTCCTTCCCACCAGCGTGGATGCGGCGCGGCGGATGGCTGTGGGGGCTGCTGACGACCGGCAGGCATACCGTGCGCGGATGGGATTTCATGAGCCAGTTGCTCGACCTCTACCGTGAGGTCAAGGCCCCGGTGCATTACGCAGACGTGGCACGAGCGCTGGGCGTGAGCCCAGACACGGCCTACGAGGTGCTGCGCCTGCTGGAGAACAAAGGACTGGTGCGTTCCGAGACGGAACGCCTCCAGGACCGCAGTGGCCGCCCCGTCGTCGCCTTTTCCCCAACGGAGGAGGCGGCGGGCCTTATGACCGAATTGGCAGGCGGCACCCCGAGCGAGTGGGAATGGGAGGAAGCCAAAGCAGGCATCCTGGAGGCTCTGGAAGCAGGAAAGGGCACTGACTACCAGGATTTGCTGAACACACTCTTGCTGCGTATCCCGGAGCGCAAATCGCCGCTCCTCTTCTCCACCGATGTGGTCACGGCCATCATCCTGGTCTTTTACGAGTTACGGGATAAAGCGGCGGCGAAGCGGCTCGTCCCTCACCTGCGCTGGCTCGGCCCGCCGGAGTGGGCGACGCTCTATTCGCTGTCCGGATTCAGCCTGGCCCTCTCGCTGGTCGAGAAAGCCAACCGCCGGGCCACTTCACTGTTGCTTTCCTACTCCCAGCAGTTCCGTCAACATCTGGACAGCCTGACCGGGGGGGAGAAGGCGCGCCTCTCCGATTTCGCCCACGAGGTACTGCGGGCCGTCGGCCTGCGAGAAGAGAAATGAAGCGTATGCACGAGAAAGCCCCCATCGTCGCCGACAAACTGGTACGCCAGGAACTCGACCGCGTGACTCCCATCCTCTGTCAGGACATTGAGAAACTGAACGTATAGACGTGAAGAAGGTTACCATAATCACGAAGTACAAACTGGAGACGATCGGCCGGGTCACCGGTTACTCGAAAGGTGAGAGAGGCGTCGCTTTCGAGTGCGGGAACCGGGTGGTGGTTCTGGAAGTCTTTGACGACCGCATGGTACGGGTGGTGATCGTGCCGCGCGGAAGCCCAGCCACGTTCTCCTACGCCGTCGTCAGTCCCCTCTCATCCTGGCCGCGCTGTGCGTTCACGCTGGAGGAGCGGGAACACGAGTTCTCGCTACGCACCGCTGCCCTCGACGTCCGGGTCAAAAAGACGCCTTTCAGCCTCATCTTTTGCGACCGGGACGGGCAGGTACTCAACGCAGACTGGGAGGGCTTTGCCTGCGCCTGGAAGGACTCGCATGTGCGCTGCTACAAGCAGATGCGGGAGGGGGAACGTTTCTTCGGGTTCGGGGAAAAGGCCGGCCCGCTGGACAAGCGGGGTGGAGCGATGGTGATGTGGGCCAGGGAGACGCTCTACCGCTCGACGAACATCGACCCGCTCTACCAATCCATCCCGTTCTTCATCGGCGTCAGCGGCGGCACAGCGTGTGGCATATTCTTCGACAACACCTACCGCGGTTACTTTGATATGGGGCGGGAGAACCCGCATGAGTACTCCTTCGGGGCAGACGGCGGAGCGTTGGACTATTACTTCATCTACGGGCCGGATCTCGGCTCAATCCTGAACCTGTACACACGCCTGACGGGACGGATGCCTCTCCCGCCAAAGTGGGCACTGGGGTACCACCAGTCCCGCTATTCCTACCACACCGAGGAAAAAGTCAGGAGGATTGCCGGCGAGTTCCGTCGCCGGGGGATTCCATGTGACGCTATCCACCTGGACATCCACTACATGGATGGCTTCCGTTCCTTCACTTTCGACCGCCAGCGGTTTCCCGACCCCGGACAGATGGTCGCCGACCTCCGGCAGCAGGGATTCCACGTGGTGACGGTCGTGGACCCGGGTGTCAAGATAGATGAGGATTTCCCCATCTATCGGGAGTGCATAGAGCACGGCTTTTATTGCCGCAAGGCAGACGGGACGCCCTTCGTCGGCCTAGGATGGCCCGGCCGCATCATCTTCCCCGACTTTACCAGGAAGGATGTAAAAGAGTGGTGGGCGGATCTTCACACATTCTACTTCGACCTGGGGATTGAGGGCATCTGGAACGACATGAACGAACCCAGTCTGAACATCAATCCCCGCACGTATGGCATGTGGCAGTGGCTAATAGACGAAAGCGACATGTACATGGACGACCAGGGGCTGAACTCTAACGTCACTAAGGTGCGTAACGTCTACGCCCTGAACGAGTGTGAGGCGACGTTCCAGGCCTTCCGCAAGCACCGCCCGCACTGGAGGCCGTTTATCCTGACCCGCTCCGGCTACGCGGGTCTCCAGCGGTACGCCGCCACCTGGACGGGAGACAACTGGAGTTCCTTCGCGCACATCGGCCTGAGTGTGCGCATGCAGCTCAACATGGGCCTGTCCGGCGTCCCCTTCACCGGGGCCGACATCGGCGGGTTCATGGGCATCCGCAAGATGTTCTGCCAGGACCCA
>JAUWOI010000221.1 GCA_030612185.1 Anaerolineae bacterium | reverse complement strand
CGCGGGAGTGGTTGCTGAGTATACCCGGCGTCGGCCCTAAGACTGCCGCCATCGTGCTGCTTTTTGCGCTGGGGAAGCCCGCTTTCCCGGTAGATACGCACATCCACCGCGTCACCCGGCGGCTGGGGCTCATCCCGGACCGGACTAGCCGCGAGAAGGCGCACCAACTGCTGGAGCAACTCGCCCCGCCCGAGATCTACTACTCCTTCCACCTCAACCTCATCACCCATGGCCGCGCCGTCTGCCACGCCCGCAATCCCGAATGTGCCCGTTGTATCCTCCAGAACGATTGCGCCTTCCTGCTAACTGTAAACTGGGGTGATTTAAGAACTCAGAATGGGACACGGATAACCACGGATTAGACAGATTCTCACTGATTTTTCGCAGTGCCGCAAAAGTCGCCCTGACGGTTGACCGTCATTCTGAGCGTAGCGAAGAATCTCCATATTACGGTGGTGGAGACGCTTCGCTTCGCTCAGGGTGACAGGGCGGGTTTTGCGCTATTGCGATTTTTCCGTGTTAATCCCTGCAATCCGTGTTAATCCGTGTGCTATTTGTCTGCCTGCGTTGTCAAAGAAGGAGTTCTTAAACTACCCCGTTAACTGCTAATCACCAGTTGACAGTTTCCCCCCTTCCAGTTACAATATTGCCCAACCTGGAGGATAAGAGAGATCAATGAGTAAAATGACCAGTGCCGAGGTACGCCAGAGTTTCCTGGATTTTTTCGCCGAGCGGGGCCACACCATTGTGCCTAGCGCCAGCCTGGTGCCGGTGGATGATCCCACGCTGTTGTTCACCAACGCCGGGATGAACCAGTTCAAGGATGTGTTTCTGGACCTGGGTAGCCGGTCCTACACCCGCGCTGCCGACACACAGAAGATTATGCGTGTCTCTGGTAAGCACAACGACCTTGAGGAGGTGGGGCGCGACACTTATCACCACACCTTCTTCGAGATGCTAGGCAACTGGTCCTTTGGCGACTACTACAAAAAAGAGGCTATCGGGTGGGCCTGGGAACTCCTGACCGAGGTCTGGGGGTTGCCGCAGGACCAACTGTGGGTCACCGTCTTCAAGGATGAACTGGGGGAACTGGAGACTGACGAGGAGGCGGCCAACTACTGGCGGTCGGAGACGGACATCTCTCCCGATCACATTCTGTACTTCGGCCGCAAAGACAATTTCTGGGAGATGGCCGACACCGGCCCCTGTGGGCCGTGCAGCGAGATACACCTCGACCGTGGCCCGGGTTTCTGCGACAAACAGGGGGTGCCTGGCCACGTCTGCCAGGTCAACGGCGACTGCGGCCGTTTCTTCGAACTATGGAACCTGGTGTTCATCCAGTACAACAAGGACGCCGATGGCACCTTGCACCCGCTGCCGGCCAAGCATGTGGACACCGGTGCTGGATTTGAGCGGCTGGTCGCTGTGCTCCAGGACGTTGACTCTAACTACAAGACCGACCTGTTTACTCCCATCATCCGGTGTGTACAGGAGATGGTGGGCCACACTGATGCCGAGGTAGAGGAGAACATCGTCGCCTACCGCGTCATCGCTGACCATGGGCGGGCGATCACCTTCCTCATCGGCGACGGTGTCCTTCCGGGCAACGAGGGGCGCAACTACGTGCTGCGCATGATCCTGCGCCGCGCGGCTCGCTTTGGGCGCAAGATCGGCTTCACCCGCCCCTTCCTGGCCGAGGTCGCCAAGGTGGTGATTGAGACCATGGGGCCCCAGTTCCCTGAACTCACGAGCCGCCGCCAGTTTGTTCTCACCACGATCACCCAGGAGGAGGAGCGTTTCCTGCGCACGCTCGACCTGGGCCTGGCGCGGCTGGGCGAGGTACTGGCCAAACTGGAGGCAGGGGGTGAAAGCAGCGTGCCGGGCGAGACGGCCTTCCGGCTCTACGACACTTTTGGCCTGCCACTGGAGATCACGCGCGACGAGGCCGGAGAGCATGGTCTGAGCGTGGACGAGGCTGGCTATCAGGCGGCGCTCGAGGAGCAGCGCCAGCGCGCCCGGCGGGTGGAATCGTTTGAGGCCCCTGACGAGGAGACGCTGGCACGCTACAAAAAAGTTCTGACAGACTTGCAGGAGCAGGGTCTCCTGGACGAGAGTGGGGTTGAAAACGACCCCTACTCGGTGACCGAACTGGAGACCAAAATTGTGGCGGTCCTACGCGATGGTGAGGTAGTCAAGTCGGCCAAAGAAGGGGATCAGGTTGAGGTAGTACTGCCGGTGACCTGCTTCTACGTCGAGGCTGGCGGCCAGGTTTTCGACACTGGCTTCATTGCGGCCTATCCCCCCCCGCCATCCCCTGGAGGAGAGGGAGAAGAGGGAGGGGAAGACGAACCGACCTGGGAGATCGAGGTGCAGGAAGCGCGTCAACCGATCTCTGGCCTGATTGTGCACGCTGGCGTGGTCATGCAGGGCCGGCCACGGGTCGGCGATGACGTCTGGGCTGTCGTGGACTACGAGCGGCGGATGGACATCGCTCGTAATCACACCGCCACCCATCTTCTGCACAGCGAGTTGCGTTACGTTCTGGGCGAGCACGTACAGCAGGCTGGGTCGCTGGTCGCGCCGGACCGGTTGCGTTTTGACTTCACTCACCCGGCCATGTTGACTCAGGACGAATTGGATACGGTGACCCGTTCTGTCAACGATGCCATCCTGGTCAATTACCCACTGGATGTCGTTGAGAGGCCCTACCGCCGAGCGGTGCAGGAGGGGGCGATTGCGCTCTTCGGCGAGAAGTACGGCCACGAGGTGCGCGTCGTGTGTATTGGGTGGCCGGGCGAGCCCTTCAGCCAGGAGTTATGCGGCGGCACTCACGTGAACGAGGCAGGTGAGATCGGCTTGTTTCACATCGTCTCCGAGGAGGGGGTGGGGGCGGGGGTGCGCCGCATCGAGGCGGTGACCGGCTGCGGGGCTGTGGACCTGGTTGAGCGCCAACTGGGCACACTCCAGCGCGCGGCCGCCTACCTGGGCATCTCGTCCGGGGAAGTGGACCGCAAGGTGCTAGGGCTGCTGGAGGAACTGCCGGCTGCCCGCAAGGAGGTCACGCGCAGCCAGGATCGATTGGCGCGGCGCGAGTTTGAGGCGTTGCTGGAGCAGGTACAGCCGGTGGCAGGGGTCTCGTTGCTGAGCGCCAGGGTGACTGTACCTAGCATGGAGGTGCTGCGCGAGATGACCGACTGGTTCCGCGACCGGCTGGAATCCGGTGTTGTCGTCCTGGGCACGGTGCTGGGCGAGCGGCCTGCGTTCGTCGCCGCCGTCACCTCCGACCTGGTTGGGCGTGGCGTGGATGCGTCCAGGCTGGTGCGCGATATGGCCCGCATCGTGGGCGGTGGTGGAGGTGGCAGGCCCAACCTGGCCCAGGCGGGTGGCCGTGACCCTAGCCGGCTCGACGAGGCGCTGCGCCAGGCTCCCCGTATGCTGGAAGAGCAGTTAGCAGTCAGCAGTTAGCAGCCAGCAGTCGGCGGGCAGCGGTCTCGATCCCGTCCAACATCGCCGAGGGGCATATCAAGCGATCGGATAAGGTGATTGCTAACTACCTCGACATTGCCCTTGGGTCGGCGGCGGAACTTGACACCCAACTGGAGATTGCATTAGAAGTTGGCTATCTGGAGACTCGGATCTACCAGGCTCTTGCAGCCGAGTTGCAGGAGATCACAAAGATGTTTTTCGGCTTGCTGGCTGTGGTCACCGGCAAGAGATAGCGGTTAGCAGTCAGCAGGTAGCGGCTATCGGCCAACCGCTTCCGGCTAACTGCTCACTGCTACCGGCTAACGGCTAACTATGGGTCTTGGAACCTGCACGGTCGTAGAACTACAACCCCAGGATGATCTTGCCTCCGTCCGGCACCGGCTCAGTTGGCTGGGCGGAGGTCGCGTTGTCCTTGTCCTGCCTTGGGACATACACTTTCTCTCCCACGGGTTGGATTTCGGCCTGCTGCGGCGCGAGGCCGAGCGACGGCAGTTAGAGATCGCCATCGTCTCCGCCGACCCTGATCGGCGGCAGGTGGCCCGTGGAAGCGGGTTTCCGGCCTTCGCCAGCGTCGAGGAGGCGCAGGAGAGTACGGTGTGGAGGGGCCGCCCCCCGGAACGGGTGGAGCCGCCGCCCCGTCACTGGTGGGAAGAAGACGTCACCCTCCGACCTCGCCCCGTCCGCCTCCGTGCGCTCTGGCTCGATTGGGTCAAACTGGGCGTCCGTCTTATCATTTTCGTGCTGTCGCTTCTGGTCGTCGCTGGCACCGCCTACACCGTCATCCCCAGTGGTGTGGTGACGCTGGTGCCGGCTGGGAGAGAGTTCACCACTATCGTGCCGGTGTCGGTGGACCCTGATGTCGAGACGGTGGATAACTCTCCCTCTCTGGGGGGGGTAATCCCCGCGCGGCGGGTCGGTATTGAGGTCGAGGGCTTGGCCGAGGTCGAAACGACCGGTCTGATGGACGTCGCTGCTGGCCAGGCCACTGGCGTGGTCCTGTTCACCAATCTGCTGATGCAGGATTACATCGTGCCGGCCAATACCACCGTGCGTACTTCCTCCAGCAGTTACCCCATTCGCTTTCGCACCACCGCAGACGTCGCTGTTCCTGCCGGCGGACAGGCGACCGTGCCCATCGAGGCGCTGGAGGAGAGGATGGGCAATGTGGGGGCTTATCGGATCAACCGAGTGGAGGGCGTGGCCGCTGCTGCCGTGCGGGTGATAAACCCGGAGCCGACCACGGGTGCGGAGCCCAGTGAGGTGCGCGTCGTCACCCAGGCCGACCGCGACCGGGCGCGGAGGCAGTTGATGCGGCAGTTGCTCGACCAGGCGTATGCGGAGATGGGCTACCTGCTGGAGCCCACCGAAGTTCTTCTCCGCCAATCATTGCGCATCGAGGCGGTGCCCAAGGAGGCGTACACGCGCTTCATTGCCGAGCAGGCCGATACGGTGGGGCTTAACATGCGCTTGCTGGTGAGCGGGCTGGCTGTGGACGTGGACAACGCTGAGGCGGTGGCGTACACTACCCTCTCCCGTCGCCTGCCAGCCGGGTACGTGTTGGTGGACGCCCGCTTTGAATTGGGTGAGGTGGCTGAAGAGGACATTAGCCCAGGTTTGTTCACCTTCTTCGTCACCGTTCACGGTTACGCTGCTGCTGCGCTTGATACGGATGCGGCGGTCGCTCTCATCCGCGGACGGCGCGTCGCCGATGCCCGTGAGCAACTGCTGGCGGAGTTTCCGCTGGCCGAGGAACCCCAGGTCACGATCTGGCCGGGGTGGCCGGAGCGGTTGGAATGGTTTGAGCGGCTGCCGCTGCTTCCGCTGCGTATCAGTGTGCAGGTTGTGCCGCAGGGTCAACAGCAGTTAGCAGTTAGCCGTTAGCGGTTAGCGAGATAGGATATGCGCATTCTCGCGTTGGACATGGGTGAGCGGCGCGTGGGGATCGCGGTCAGTGACCCCACCGGCACTATTGCCCGCCCGTTGCGGATGCTGGTGCGAGGTTCGCGAGAGGAGGACTTCGCCGCCATAACAGCCCTCGTGGCCGAGCACGACGTTGAGTTAGTCGTGGTTGGCCAGCCGCTTTGCCTGGATGGGGCCGAGGGGCCGCAGGCGCGGCGGGTCGCTCGTTATGCCGAGGCGTTGGCCGCAAGACTGCATGTGCCCGTCATGGCGTGGGACGAGCGTTTCACGACAGTCGCAGCGGAGGAGATTCTGCGCCAGAACCGCCGGAAGAAGAAGCGGCAGGCACGCACCAGGGGCGAGGTGGACTCGATAGCAGCCGCCGTGATCTTGCAGGGTTATCTTGATAGTTTTAGCAGATAGCAGTGAGCAGTTGGCGGCTGGTTTAGGAGGGAGAGTGGTTTTGAGGAATACAGGCAGGGGTATCGCTTTTTCCGTGGCACTGATAGCCGTTGTCATCGCGGTGGGCGGTTGCAGTCTGTCCTCACCGGATGATCTCCTCATCGGCGTCTACCTCGAGGCGGAGGCGGCCGAGTTGGAGCAGCCGGCCGGGGACGATGGTACCCCGGTCACCTTCGTCGTCGAAGCGGGGGAGACGGCGGCGGATATCGCCGCCCGGCTGAAGCGGGAGGGGTTGATCTCTGATGTTGAACTGTTCCGCCGTTACGTGCAGTACCACAACCTGGATGCCGGTATTGAGGCCGGGGAGTTCACCCTGCGCCAGACGATGACCATCCCCGAGGTCGCGCAGGTCTTGCAGCAGGGACAGCGCCCGGAGCAGGTCGTCACGATTCAGGAAGGGCTGCGGCTGGAACAGGTTGCCGCAGCGGTCGCGGCGCAGACGAGCATATCACAGGACGAGTTCCTGTCGTTGGTGACGACCGGGTGGCGGGATGCAGGCTTCGCCTTTGATTTCCTGGCTGACCTGCCCCCTGACGCGACACTCGAAGGGTTCCTCTTCCCTGAGACCTACCGCCTGCCTGAGGAACCGGTGGCTGCTGATCTGCTGGGCCGCATGCTGGAAACCTTCGGGACGCGTGTCACTCTTGAGATGCGGGCCGCTGCTGCCGAGCGCGGTTTGAGTCTCTACGAATTGGTCACGTTGGCCTCTATCGTGGAGCGAGAGGCGGTGCTGGACGTGGACCGCCCGGTTATTGCCGGTGTTTACCACAATCGGCTGGATGCGGAATGGTTTCTTGGCGCTTGTCCTACCGTGCAGTACGCGCTTGGCGCCCCCGATAACTGGTGGCCCCAGTTCACGCTGGAGGCCACGGAGGTGGATTCACCCTACAACACCTATCATAACCTGGGCCTGCCGCCGGCCCCCATCTGCAGTCCGGGCCAGGCCTCGATCCAGGCGGCTGCGTATCCGGCCGACACGGGCTACTACTTCTTCCTCGTTGATTGCACGAAGAACGACGGCAGCCACCTTTTTGCCGTGACAGATGAGGAGCACCTCCGCAATTACGAGATGTGCGGTGGCGAAATTCCGTAGTTACGTGACACGCAACACGCAACACACAATACGTAGCACATATTGTGTGTTGCGTGTTGTGTTTGCGTATTGTGTGCTCTTGCTGACCGGCTGTCAGTTCCCGGGCACGGTGCGGCCGGCGGTGACGCGCGGGCTGGTGGCTCCGTTCGAGGGGCGCTACCGCTACGTGGGATACGACGTCATCTACGCCGTCAGACTGGCGCTGCGTGAGGCCAACGCGGCCGGTGGGGTGGGATCTC
>JAUWOI010000040.1 GCA_030612185.1 Anaerolineae bacterium | reverse complement strand
AAGGCTCCCATCTACTGGCCCCTCTCCACCTCCTCCGGCTCCTACACCCTGTGGCTCTACTACCACCGGTTCGACGACCAGATCCTCTACACCGGAGTCAACCGCTACGTCACGCCCAAGATCGAGCAGGTGAAGGGCCATATCGCGGGCCTGGAAGCCGACCTGTCCCAGGCCATCGGCCGTGCCACCACCACCCTGCGCGACCAACTCGACGAAACCCGCGCTCTTCTGGCCGAACTGCGCGAGTTCCGCGACGAACTGCTGCGCATCGCCGCGCTGCCCTACAAGCCGGACCTGAACGACGGCGTGATCATCAACGCCGCCCCGCTGCACCGGTTGTTCCGTCTGCGCAAGTGGGCCAAAGACACCGAGGCCGTATGGAAAAAACTGGAGGCGGGCGAGTACGACTGGGCGCACCTGGCCTACACCCTCTGGCCGGACCACGTGCGCGAGGTCTGCAAGCGGGATCGCTCCATCGCCATCGCGCACGGGTTGGAGGAGTTGTGCCAGGTGCCGGAGAGAGCGCCGAAGAAGCGAGGGAAGAGGCAGAAGAAGAAACAAGCGGATCAGGAGGAGTTGTTGTCATACGACTCAAAGATGGAGGAAATGGCGAATGTCAAACGAGAAGCACAGCCGTAAGGACAATCCCATAGGTCCATACACCCAGATCATCTCGGACGAGATCTTTACCGACCGGCAAGAGTTTCTGGATCGCTGGTTCCAGCGCATCCTGGGCACCCCGCGCCTGGCGATGATGAGTCACGCCCTGATCGGCCGGCGCAGGATGGGCAAGACAGAGGTGCTACTGCGTCTGTTCAACCGCCTCTTCTGGGAACAAGACGAGGTCACCCCTGTCTATGCCAACCTGGAAGATATGGCCAAAACCGGTGTAGCCTTTGCCCGGGACTATTTTGCCAACTTTTTGCGCCACTACTTTGCCTTCCGCCACAAGGATGAACACGAGCGCTTCCTCGACCTGAAATTGGGTGATCTCTTGGACCTGGCTCAACAGAACGGCCCGTCAGGCCTGCAGCGGGTAGCGACCCGCTTTCGCGCTTTTCTGGACGAACCGATAGACCTGATGCGGGTGGCCCTGGAGGGGGCACGGGACGTATCGGATCTGGACCAGACGCCGATAGTCTTTCTGGTGGACGAGTTTCAGCGTATCCTGGACGTGGACACGACCGAAGCGGGCAAACCGGACATCCTGGCTCTCTTTAAGCCCGGCGTGGAAGGATTGCTATGTCCCAATCTGATCACCGGTTCGGCCGTCACTCTCTTCACCCGGCAGATCCTTGGCACCGGTCCTCTGTTCTTGCGCTTCAAGGTGGAACGCTTTGGCGGGCTGGAGGGTTATTACGGCATTGAGTTAGCCGAGCGGTCTGCCCGGCCCTACGGCCTGCGGGTCAGCCAGGAAGTGGCAGCGGAACTGGCCCACCGCGCCGATGGCAATCCCTTTTACATCAGGGCAGTGGTAAGTCAGGCCGGTTCGCAAGGCTGGCATCTGGACGACCCGGGCATATTAGCACGGGCCACAGCGGTGGACATCACCCGAGGAACGATCTTTAGCGACCTGAGCGATTGGGTGACGCAGACGCTGTTCCGAGCCAATCAACACGGCCTGACCCGCGAGGTGTTGTTGACGATGGCGGAGCGGGAGGGGGAGCCGTTCACGCCGGATGACGCTCACCGGCTGGCAGCGAGTCGGCAAGTGAGCGACGAGGACGTATATCAATCCTTGCAACACCTGGCCCGGGCCGACCTGATCGAACCGGTGGATATCCTGGGCGTCACCTACGGAGTGGTCAAGGACCCTATCTTGCGCGGCTATCTCGGTACGCTGGTCAAAGCACAGCGGTATGGTATCACCCAAACGCAGACAGAACGGGAGTTGACAGCCAGGTACATCTCGCTGCAAGGCAGTTACAGTGACCTGGTGGGGCTGTTGGCCGAGGCTTATATAGAGTTGCTACTGCGCAAATTCGACGACCGGGAGGTGGAGGGAGAGCGGTTCTTTAACACGAGAGGAAAAGTCAAGCTCCCCCGCTTTGACCGCGTGGTGGCGCGACACCCCTTCAAGGGAGAAGGAACGCCGCAGGTAGAGATAGACGTGGTGGGGACAGCCGGGCTGGAGGAGTGGTGGTGTGTCGAGTCCAAGAACTGGAAAGAGCCGGTAGGAGTAGAGGAGACAAAGCGCTTTCTGGCGGCCTCCCAGGTTGCGGGGGAGGTGTGGAAATACCCGCCGTCGGCGCGCTGGTTCTTTGGCCGGAGCGGGTTCACGGCCGAAGCAGAGGCGTCGTTGCGGCGGGAGGGGGTGCTGTTCAGCGATGGGGAGCAACTTGACACATTGCTGGCAGCATTTGGGCTGCGGGCGTTGCCACTGCTGCGATGGTAGACAGGCCGACACTTTTCGTCACCGCAGATAGAGGGGTACAGGTGCAACGCACTTGTTCGGAAACTATTGTAATCGAGGAGTGGAGCACCCCCAGGTGGGGGATGGGGCATGCAAACACCGCTCGCACGTGGGCGTGCTTACTCCACCTGCGCTAGAGGGGTGGAGCATCTCCAGATGCGGAACGGGGCTCGCAAACGCAAACGCCGCTCGCACTGTTTGAACGCAGCGGTGTTGAGGCTGGTCAATGGAATGGGGCCATCAAGTCCTTGTTGGCTGCAGGAAAGATCGAGAAGACGGGAAAGGGTCGAGGAGTCAAATACACGGTGGTGTAGCCGAAGAAAAAAAACGTGAGGAGTAGAGCATCCCTAGATGAGGGGCGGATTTGACAAGAAATGCTTGTACATAGGTGTGTTCACTCCAATTTGAAGAATGGGGGTTGCTGATGAGTGCACTTGACCGTATCGAAATAAAGGGCTTTAAATCCATTCGCGATATGGACTTGGAACTTGGATCTCTAAACATCCTGATCGGCGCGAACGGCTCAGGAAAGACGAATTTCATCTCGGCTTTTGAACTTCTAAACAACATCGTAGAAGGCAACTTGCAGTTATTTGTCGCCCAGTCGGTCGGGGTAGATGGACTGCTGTACTTTGGCCAAAAGGTCACTGACGAGATATTCATCCGTCTGGATTATGGCATCAATGATTACCAGGCCAGATTGGTTCCATCTGCTCAGGATATCTTGATCTTCGCTGACGAAAGATGTTGGTATCATGGGGAAGGATATGATAAACCGTATGAGGTTTGGCTTGGTAGGGGGCACAAAGAAACGCAACTCCACGAAGAGGCCAAAAAGCAATCCGGTAGAATTGCACGCTACGTATTGAAACGGTTAAAGAGTTACCGAATCTACCATTTCCACGACACCAGCGCGAGTGCCAAGGCCAAACAGCCTGGACACATTGACGACAATACTGAACTGAGACCAGACGCTTCAAACCTGGCTGCATTTCTGTATCTGCTGCGAGAAACACAGCGAGAACACTATGATAGGCTCGTAAAGACCATTCGTCTGGCAGCGCCCTTTTTCGATGACTTTCGCCTGCGGCCCGCACCGCGTAATCCCGATACCATCAAACTGGAATGGCGTGAAAAGGGCTCCGATGCCTACTTTGACGCACATTCTCTGTCGGATGGAACACTCCGTTTTATGAGCCTCGCAACGCTTCTGCTCCAACCTACCCTGCCTTCTACTATTCTAATTGACGAGCCCGAGTTGGGGCTTCATCCGTATGCCATCACGCTGCTGGCGAGTATGTTGCGAAGCGCCGCCAACAAGGCACAAGTCATCGTGTCCACACAATCCGTCTCGCTGGTAAATCAGTTCGGACCAGAGGACATCGTTGTTGTGGACAGAGAAGAAGGAGAGTCCAAGTTCAAACACCTGGAGGCTCAAAAGATTGAAAGTTGGTTAGAAGATTATGGCCTCGGTGATCTCTGGGAGAAGAATATCCTGGGAGGAAGGCCGCAACGATGAGCAAGGTTCTCATTCTTGTAGAAGGCCAGACCGAGGAGACGTTCGTCCGAGAGGTTCTGTACTCACATCTATCCACAGTTGGCGTCTATCCTATTGCCAAACTGGCTACGACCAAGCGTGTGAAAAGTGGTCCCGATTTTAAGGGCGGGATCGTTTCCTATGGTAAATTCAAGAACGATGTTGTCCGGCTCTTGGGCGATACGAGTGCTGCTACAGTCACCACAATGGTTGACTTTTACGGGCTTCCGACAGACTTTCCAGGGCGAAGGACTGTGCCAACAGTTTCGTGCTATGATCAGGTTGCTTACGTGGAGCGAGAGATTCGCAAGGACATCGGTCATCCCAGGTTTCTTCCGTACCTGGCCCTGCACGAGTTCGAGGCCATGCTATTCGTGGCTCCCGAAAAGATCAATCAGGCATTTCCTGGGACAAACAAAGGAGATGAACTGACCGCAATTAGGGAGCAATTTGAGTCCCCTGAAGAGATAGACGACAATCCGCAAACGGCGCCATCCAAGCGGCTTGAAGCCATTTTTCCTGGCTATCAAAAACCGCTATATGGGCCTTTGATCATTCTTGAGATTGGCATTGAGCAGATTCGTGAGGAATGTTCCCACTTTGACAAGTGGCTGACAAAGATGGAAAAGATCGGTGAAACTCAAAGATAGCGCCGATCAGCAAGCGATGAGTGGAGCGTCCTCAGATGCGGAACGGGTCTTGCAAACGCCGTTCGCACGTGGATGTGCTCACTTCTTGATTGGAAGGTGAGATGAAAGTTTCCAACCACGTTCACAGGCTAATTACCTCCAAACTGGACTCAGCCCGCATCGTCGTCTGGTACGATGGCGAGCGGGCCTTTGGCGACTTTGTCCAACGCTTCTCTGCTCCCAACTGCCGCGTCGTCTCCGCTGAAGAGTCTCGCCTGCGCGCCCGGCGCGAGGCCGGAGCGATCTATCGCCAGTTGAATGTCTCTGGTTCGCTAGAGGAGTCAAGCGCCAATCTGCTCATCTACCTGCCTTTCAAACGCTCGACAGGTGATGCTCGCTTGCAAGACCCTTTCGAGGTCTTCGCGGTGGCCGGGGACACGTTCGGCGACAAAGAGTCGGAGCAACTGGCTTCCCTGGCCTACCAGGCGCTGCCCGACCTGGCCGAGCAGATCGAGCGGCTCTTCCGCGAAGGGCAACTGGCCCTTCGGCTCCGCTCAGGGCAGGCTCCTTCGACAGACCCTTCGGGTTTCGGAAAACCCGAAGGGTCGAAGGCAGGCTCAGGGCAGGCATTGGCAATGCTCGACCAATTAGAGCGCGGGGCCGCCTACCCACTGACCAGACAGGCCCTCGGCACCCAGTCGGCTGTCGAGGTCGCTGTCCAGTTGCTGGGCGATCTGCAAGCGGTCCAGAAGGTAGCTGATGTGCCTGGGTGTGGTGAAGAAGTCCTGCGGCTCCTGGCGGCCGAGTTGGGATTCGTGCCGCCGGGGAGCGCCAAGCAATGGAAGCAGCGTTGGGCACTGCTGGCGCGGTATGTGCTCTTTAGCGAGTTCGCCTTTGACCTGCCCGGCGAACTCCCCGCAGCGCTAGTCAACCTGCCCTGTGCCGACGAATCGTACCGCGACCGGATATACGCACTCGCCGAGCGGCTGCGCGGTACGGTCGGCACCCGCGATACCTACATTGACCTGGCCAACCACGTCGAACGAGAATTGGGGCTGCCGGGCCATTTCGCCGGCGTGGCGCGCCTGGGCCAGCGGGACACCTTTGCTTTTGAGGAGCGGCAATATCTGGCCGCGCTCGCCCAGGCATTGGAGGCCGATCAACTGGATGCCGCCCGCGAGATCATCGCTGGCCGGGCCAAGTCGGTCTGGCGGAGTGAGCCTGAACGGACGCAGGTATGGCGGGTGGCCGAGCGTTGTGTGGCCTTACTTGATGTAGCCAACCGGGTCGAGCAGGTGTGGGAGCAAGAGGTGGACAAGATAGTCGCCGCCTACGCCCGTGAGGATGGCTGGATCGACCTGGATCGCCGTCAGCGGCTGATGGAACAGAGCATCGCCGAGTGCACCGAGTGTGAGGAACTGGAAGCCGTCACCGCTCGCTGCCGGGCGCGCTATCGAGAGATGATTGACGCCATCCAGCAGCGCTTCCTGGCAGCGGTGGAAAAGACCGGCTGGCCCCCCGAAACCGTCCTGCGCCAGACCCAGGTATTTGACCAGTTCGTCGCCCCAGCGCTGGCCGCCCGCGAAAAGGTGGCCTACTTTCTGCCGGACGCTGTGCGGTTCGCGAGGGGGCGGGCCCTGGCCGGGGCGTTGAGCCCGCTGGGTGCAAGGGCCCGGCACCCGGGGGCGTCCGCGCTCCCCACCATCACATTGGTGGGTATGGCGGCCCTTTTGCCTGGGGCGGATGGCACGCTCACCATGCGCCAGGTGGACGGCGACTTGATCCCCCACCTGGGCGACCGTCGTCTCAAAACCTCGGCCGACCGTATGAGGTTTCTGGCCGAAAAGTATGGTGATCGTTTTGTGGACGTCGAGATCAGCCAATTCCTCTCGCTGACGTCCACGGCTAAACGTCAGGCCCGCCTCAAGAACGCTGATCTGGTGGTAGTGCGCGATTCCCGGATTGATCGTATGGGCGAGACCATCACCCTGCGCGAGGCACGCAAGTACATGACCGACCTGCTCGGCGACCTCAAGGCTGCGGTCACCCAACTGGTCCGCCTGGGTTACTGTTACATCGTCATCGCCACCGACCACGGCCACGTCCTCCTCCCAGAGGTGCTGCCGGGCGACGTCGTGACTGAGTCTCCCACCGGGGAATGGCCTCTCAAAAAGCGGCGCAGCCTGCTGGGGAGGCAGGTCAAGGAAGGGATCGGTACCCGCGTCTTTAACGCGGCGCACGTCGGTATCCAGGGCGATGCTACCGAACTGGTTGTGCCGAATGGCTTTGGTCTCTACTCGGCTGGGAGCGGCTATTTTCATGGGGGCCTGAGCCTGCAAGAGTGTCTCTTGCCCTTGATCACCCTGCGGGCCAAAGGCCACCCGGCCGAACAGACGAGCCAGGAACTGGAGATTCACTATCGCAGCGATGCGTTCACCAGCCGGGTGATTGGGCTCAAAGTCTGGTTCAACTCGTTGCTGGAGAAGAGCATCCGTGTCAGAATCGAACCCTTCGACGGCCCGGACCCGTCTGCCCGCAAGGTGGGCGATGCCGCCGACTGCGATGCGCGCGACGAGGTCACACGCGAGGTCACCTTGATCGCCGGTCAGGACACCCCTGTGCCCGTGCTGCTCGACCCAGATTTCGACGGTGACCAGGTGGAGATCCGGGCCACCAACCCGGAGGCGCCGGTGGTTTGGGCGCGATTGACGCTGAAAAACAAGATGCTGGATTAGGTGAGAATATGCAAGCCGATGTGTTAGATCAAAAACTGAATCAAGTCTTTGCCGGCAAGGTCGTGCGCAAAGACCTGCTCCATCAAATCAAGGGCGGCGAGAATGTCCCCTCCTACGTGCTGGAGTATCTGCTGGGCAAGTACTGTGCCTCCGACGACCCAGACGAGGTTGCCCTGGGTATCGAAGCGGTCAAAGACACGCTGCACCGCAACTACTTTCGGCACGACGAATCCAACAAAGCCCAGTCGTTGGTCGAGCAACGTGGTCGCCACCGTTTTATTGACCGCGTCCAGGTGCGCTATCTGCCCAGCGAAGTCAAACACTGGGCCGCGATGGACAACTTCGGCTACAACCGTATCCACGTGCCGGAGGAGTACTACCGCCGCTACGACCGGTTGCTGGAGGGGGGCATCTGGGCTATCGTGGACCTGGAGTTTCACCCGCCCGAGATGGGCAAGCGGGAGAGCCCCTTCCACATCGCCGAATTGCGTCCCATCCAACTGGCGCGTTTCGATTTTGAAGAATTCAGCGCGGGCCGTGGCAACTTTACACGGGACGAGTGGCTGGATGTTCTGTTACGGACGACTGGCCTTGAGCCAGCCGTGATGGAGCACCGCCTCAAGATGCTGCTCTTGACTCGGCTGATCCCCTTTGTCGAAAAGAACTATAACTTTGTCGAGTTGGGGCCGCGCGGCACCGGCAAATCCTACGCCTACAGCGAGATGTCGCCCTACTGCATTCTTATCTCGGGCGGCAAGGCCAGCGCGGCCAATCTGTTCTACAACAACGCTCGCCGCCAGGTCGGACTGGTGGGATACTGGGATGTGGTGGCTTTTGACGAAGTGGGAGGAATGAAGGCTGCCAACGTCGAGACCATCCAGATCATGAAAGACTACATGGCCAACGGGCGCTTTAGCCGAGGCATCACGCAGGTGATCGCCGATGCGTCACTGGTCTTTGTGGGCAACCTGAACCAGCCCGTCGAGACGCTGGTGCAGAACAGCGCCACCGACCTTTTCCAGCCCCTACCACCCGACTTTGATCTGGCTGTGATTGACCGGCTGCATTTTTATCTGCCTGGCTGGGAAGTGCCCAAGACCTCGAAAGACATCCTGACTGTGCACTACGGTTTCGTGACCGACTATCTGGCCGAGGCCTTTCGCGCGCTGCGCAAGCAAAACCTGTATGACGCCGTCGAACGGCACTATCGCTTTGGCTCGCACGTCGAAGGCCGGGATGCTTCCGCCATCAGACGGACGGTGGCCGGGTTGCTCAAACTGCTCCACCCGGACGGCGGTTACACCAAAGCCGAGTTGCAGGAATATCTGGAACTGGCGATGGAGGGCCGGCGCCGGGTGAAGGAACAACTCAAAAAACGGGGCTCCTTCGAGTTTTACAAGACCAGTTTTTCGTACATAGACGAAGAGGACGATACTGAACGAACGGTCGGCGTGCCGGAGCAAGGCGGCACGGGCGCTATCCCCACCGATCCCCAACCGGCAGGCACCGTCTTTACCGCGGCAGCCGATACGGAAGCGCGGGTGGGACTGTTCAGGCTGGAGGTCACCTTGACGGCGGGCACTGGCAAACTGCGCGTTCCGACCGGCCTCGACACGTCGCTCCGCGAGTCTCTCAACCGGGCCTTTGCCTACCTTCAAATCGTTAAAACCCGGCTCGGCATTGAGCCTCTGCTGGCACAGAAGGACATCTACGCCGAAGTCGTGGACCTCAGCGGCGGGCGCGTCGAATGTGCGTGTGGAATTGCCTTCTACGTAGCCATCATATCCGCGCTGCAAAACCGCCGTGTGCAAAGCGGCACCATCGTGATGGGCGACCTGACCATCCAGGGCAACATCAAGGGTGTCCTCTCGTTGATGGAGCCCCTGGCCATCGCTATGGACAACGGCGCATTGCGGGCGGTGGTGCCGCTGTCCAACAAGTCCCAATTCGCCGGTCTGCCGGAAGACGTGGTGGAGAAGGTGGACCTGGTCTTCTATGGGGATGTGGAGCGGGCAGTGATGAAGGCATTGGAGACGTAGAGCAGGCCTGGCGCAGGAAAGGGGCCGACCTGGGCAACCTCGGACTGGCCTACAACTCCCTTCCGTTGTACAAGACCCCCCCCAATGCCAACTCCAGGCATGCACCTGGCCCGGGCCGAGGAAATCATACGTGGGGATGCTCTCCCTCCCGCCATACGCCGCCTGCTGACCCAGCAGCGCGGCCCGTTCCTGCTGGGCCACACCGCGCCCGACGTTCAGACCGTCAGCGGGCAACGCCGCGACGAGACGCACTTCTACTCCATCCCGCGTACCTCCGACCGCCCAGCGCACGAGGCGCTGTTTGCCGCCCACCCACAATTGGCCCGCGCGGAACTACTCCCACCAGCACAGGCCGCCTTCGTCGCCGGTTACATCGCTCACCTGCTGCTGGATGAACTCTGGCTCGACGACGTATTCTTGCATTACTTCTGGCAGGACTGTGGCACACATCGGGCTGAGCCCCGGGCAAAGGTCTTGCGCGAGCGGATATTCCCGCACAACGTCTTGCGCACCTGGATGGACCGCCAGGATCAGCAGCGGCTCAATGGCAGTGTGGTCACGGTGCTGCAAGGGACCGAGCCCCAGGACTGGTTGCCCTTCGTCGGCGACGAACACCTGCAAGTGTGGCGCGATTGGCTGGTGGGGCAAATCGGCCCGGGAGGCAGCGTGCAGACGGCTGAAGTCTTCGCCCAAAGGATGGGCGTACCGGTAGCGGAGGTGGAGGCTGTGCTGCGATCGCCGCAGCAGATGGAGGAGCGCGTCTTCCGCCACATTCCACGGGCCGCCCTGCAGTCCTTTCACGATACCGGCTACGCGCGCAGCGTGGCACTGATAAGTGAGTACATTGGTAAACTGGTAGACTGGTAACTTGGTAAGCCGAGAAGTCAAGGCCGAATTTACGAATCTACGAATTTACGAATGTACGAATTTACGAATGTACGAATGTACGAATCCATCAACCCCACAAGGAGGTCTACACATGAATATCCTGGTCACCGGCGGTGCTGGTTACATCGGTAGTGTCGTCACTGAGGAATTGATCAAGCAAGGCAATACGGTCGTCGTCTTCGACAACCTGTACTATGGCCACCGGGCCGCTGTCCACCCCGATGCAACTCTCGTCGAGGGAGACCTGGGCGACCGGGCCGCCGTCAAAGCTCTGTTCGACACTCACGACGTCGAGGCGGTGATGCACTTCGCCTCCTACACGTTGGTGGGCGAGTCTATGGAGCATCCGTTCATGTACATAGGCGACAACGTCACCAACGGCCTGAACCTGCTGCAGGAGGCGGTCGCTCACGGCATACGCCGTTTCATTCTCTCCTCCAGCGCCAATCTGTTCGATGACCCAGAGCGTATGCCGATTGATGAGCAGGAACGCATCGTGCCTGGCAGCCCGTATGGTGAATCCAAGAACATTCTGGAGCGCATACTCCACTGGCTGGACCGCATCTACGGCTTCCGCTACGCCGCGATGCGCTACTTCAACGCGGCCGGGGCTTCCCCCTCCGGCGAGCGGGGCGAGGACCACGATCCCGAGACGCATCTGATCCCGCTTACCCTGCAGGTAGCGCTGGGCCAGCGCGAGAAGATCATCATCTTTGGCGATGATTACCCCACCCGCGATGGCACCTGCGTGCGCGACTACATCCACATAACCGACCTGGCCCAGGCCCACATCCTGGCCCTGCAGGCGCTCGACGAGGGCAGCCGCATCTATAATCTGGGCAACGGCCAGGGGTTCACCGTCAAGGAGGTCGTCGAGACCTGCCGGGAGGTGACCGGTCACGCAATCCCGGCTGAGGTAGGCCCCCGTCGCCCCGGCGACCCGGCCGTGCTGGTCGCCAGCAGTGAGAAGATCCGGCGGGAACTGGGCTGGCGGCCGCAATACCCCGACCTGCGCACCATCGTCGAGCACGCCTGGGAGTGGCACCGCACGCATCCGCATGGGTATGGAGATTAGCGGAGGAGCGGAGGAGCGGAGGAGCAGGGGACGCTGCCCACCGACACGGTCCAGGTGGTGCGCTTCCAGGTCACGCCGGGCATCACCGGCACGGAGGCGCTGTCCTTTGGAGTTTTCTTGTATTTCACGTCTGTTCAAGTATAATACGGGCAGGCGGATGGACGATGTGGGACAAGTCGGCTGTGGATGTTCGCAGAGTCATACCCCGGGTGGGCAATGGGGTGCTGACCGCGCAAGGTTATTGGGGATGTTGTTCTGGAGGTAAATGATGGGTATCAGTAATGTGGCGATGGTGCAGGCCATCGCTCGCCGGTTATTCCCCAACCAAGCCCTGGACCAGGTGCTGGCAGAACTACTGCTGGAGCGGGCACAAAAGAACCTGATCAAATATCGCACAATGGCTCGTCAATTCGAAGCCAGATATAGCGAGGATTTTGAAACCTTCCGCCATAAGGTCTTGCGTTCCGAGCCGACCTTTGAGGTGGAGCAAGACTATTTTGACTGGGAAATGGCTGTAACTGGCATTACCGACATGGAAGAGGAAATCCGGCGTTTGAGGGGCCTGGTTCAGCAGCCATGAACGTGGCCCAACTGCTCTCCGTCTTGCATCGGGAGGCCCGAAGCCGGGCTTACGTCAGACGGCTGGACGTGCTTGACCAGAGCCCCACCTTGCTCAAGGCCCGTCTTTACGTATCCCCCGGCCTTTTCGTGCAAGTTTACCGCAACGACCGCTTCGACACGACTAATCTGGTTCTGATCCACAATGGGCAGCGAATTTATGCGCGGGATCAACTGGATGGGGTCTGGCATCGCCATGTGACCGCTGCTCTTCACCTACACGACACTAGCGCTGAAGGACGCCGGCCGGTGGAACTGTCCGAGTTCCTGGACGAGGTTGAAGTCGTGCTGGCTACGATGGGCTTGCCATGAGCCCGTCTCTTGTGCCGACGGCTGGAGGGTCGGCTGGCAGCATCAGGCTCGTAATGTGCGGGCTGCCGGTGTGATCCCGCTCGGGTACGAAGATTAATGCGCGTCGCTCTCAACGCCTGGTTCTGGAATAGTCCCACCACCGGCAGCGGGCAATACACGCGGCTGCTGGTGGAGCATCTGGCTGCGGCGGGCCTGGAGATTGTGCTGATCGCGCCCGAGGGCAGAACCCCAAACCCCAAATCCCAAATCCCAAATCCCCAATCCCAGATCCCAAACGTCCAGTTCCGGCTGACTACTAACCGCTATCGGCTAACGACTGCTCTGGGCAAGGTTTGGTTCGAGCAAGTCGCCTTTCCCCGCGCCTGTCGCCGCCTGGAGGCCGACGTCGTCCACGTGCCGTACTGGGCGCCGCCTATTCGCTCTTCCATCCCCACCGTCGTCACCATCCACGACTTGATCCCGCTGCTGCTGCGCGAGTACCGGGGCGGGCCGCTGGTGCGGCTCTACACTGCGCTGGTCAGCACGACCGCGCAGAACAGTGCGCTGGTGCTCACCGACTCGGAAGCCTCCCGGCAGGACATAGTCACCCACCTGGGACTGCCAGCCGAGCGCGTGCGCGTCGTCTATCTGGCCGCCGACGAACGCTACACTCCTGAACCCTCCCTATTCCCAGGAGAGAAACCAGGTTTTGCAGAAAAAACCTGGTTTCAAGAACGGTACGTGCTCTACCTGGGCGGCTTTGACGTACGCAAGAACGTCGCCACGGTGCTGCAAACCTATCGCTGGGCCGGGTCGGCCATCGGCAAGGAGTGCCCGCTGGTCATCGCCGGGCGGCTGCCGGAACGGGATACTTCCTTCACACCAGACCCACGCCGGCTAGCCCGGGAGCAGGGGCTAGACGAGCGGTTCGTGCGTTTCATCGGCTTCGTGGATGAGGCCGACAAGCCCGCCCTCTACCGGGGCGCGGTAGCCTTCATATTTCCCAGCCGGTACGAGGGCTTCGGCCTACCCCCGCTGGAGGCGCTGGCCTGTGGCACGCCGGTCGTGGGCAGCGACATTTCCTCCATCCCCGAGGTCGTGGGCGACGCGGGGGTGCTGCTGCCACCGGACGACGCCGAGGGAATGGCGAGTGCGCTGATCCAACTGGCGACTGACGAGGGCTTCCGCGCCGAATTGAGCCGCCGCGCGCTGGCTCAGGCCGCCCGCTTCTCCTGGGAGCGCACTGCACGGGAGACGCTGGCGGCGTACCAAGCCGTGGTGACTTAGTAGACCATCGCCGCATCCCCTCGTTGACAATCTCCCCGATCGGGGTACAATGTGGTCGCACAAGGGACTACATTGGCGAACGGTAGGAGGTGTTATGCCTGACGTTGGTGTGCGAGAATTGAAGATCCGCGCCTCGGAGATCATCCGAGATGTGCGGGAGCGGCGTGCCCGGTACATCATCACCTATCGGGGGCGACCGGTGGGCCTGCTGATGCCGCTGGAGGAAGCCAGGCCAACGGACCTGTCCCCCACCGGCGAGCCAGCCACGGCTGTCTGGGAAGAGTTGACACGGTTGGGCGAGGAGATCGGCCGGGGGTGGCGTTCACCCCTGACCAGCACTGAACTCTTGTCGGAAATGCGCCGGTAGGAGGTCGCTGTGACCAGCACTTACACTGTGGATGCCAGCGTCTTTGTGAACGGTTTCAACCCTTACGAGGCGGGTCACGAGGAGAGCCGTCGTCTGTTGGCCCTGCTGCAAGAGCAAGCGGCCCCCATCGTTGTGCCGACGTTGTTGTTGCCGGAGGTGGCCGCCGCCATCGGTCGGGGCCGGCAGGATGCCGACCTGGCTCGTGAGTTCGCCGCTGCCTTGAGTCGCCTGCCCCACCTGGTGCTGATCCCACTGGACACCACCCTGGCCCAGCAGGCCGCCGACGTGGCGGCACAATACCGGCTGCGGGGCAGCGACGCCGTCTACGCTGCTGTCGCCTTGCGCTTCGGCAGCACTCTGATCACCCTGGACCGGGAACAGCGGGAGCGGGTGACCAGCGCGATCCTCACCCTCTACCCCGCCGAGGCACTGACAGAGTGGGGTTAGTCCGGCCATTGGAGTGGATATAATGGTCACGAGCCTGACGCGGATTGACCCGCAGGGAGGTCGAGAAAAATGGCAGTGACAGTTGCGATACCAGAGCGATACGTCGAGACGCTGGCCCCACTGGGCAGGCTGGAAGAGACGGTGGGCCTAGCCCTGCAACGATATGCGATTGAACGAATCGCGGCCCGCATAGCCGAACTGCGCCAGCGGGATCGAAACTTCCAGACCAAGTACGGCTGCGATTATGAGACCTTCGTCGAGCGAACGGCCAGCGATGAGGAATTCGTGCGGGAGATTGAGGCCACGATCAGCAAGACCTGGGAACTGGACCTGGCCGAATGGGAGTTCTGCCACAAGGGGATCGAGGATTGGACGCAACGACTGCAAATCATTCTGCTGGAACAAGGGCCTTGGCCCATTGAAATCCAGACGAGGTGCAAGGTATGAACGAAACGAAAGGTTACAGAGTGCTGGTCATAGGGAGCGAACCTGAGATAGGAGAACTGATAGAATTCATCCTGGCTCGTGGACGTGAACTGTCGTCAGTTGGGGAGGAGGTGAGTGAGTAGTTGCACGATGTCCCCATCCATTGGTCGCTTCACCGGCTGCATCCTTGGCCAGGCGGTGGGCGACGCACTGGGCTTTCCAGTCGAGGGGCACGGACCTGCGGAAACCTCGGCCGCTGTCACGCCTTTCCCTGATCACTTTACCCCTCACCCCTGCGGCCTCTTCCCGCCCGGCCAGTACACCGACGACACGCAGATGATGCGCGCTATCCTGACCTCGCTGGTCGAGCAGGGCCGGGTGGACCCCGCAGACATTGCAGGCCGCTTCGTTCCCCTTTGGCGAGACGGTGAGATCGTCGGGCGGGGTGGCGCTACGACCGAAGCAGTCCTCCGCCTGATGGCGGGCGTCTCGTGGCGCGAGTCGGGCACCCTGGCTCCCAAGGCCGGCAACGGTTCCGCGATGCGCACCGCTCCGCTGGGGCTGTGGCTCTACGACGACCCGGCTGCACTGGCCCAGGCTGCCGCTGATGTGAGCCGCATCACGCACGCCGACCCGCGCTGCCTGGCCGGGGCGGTTGCCGCCTCCGCCTCCGTCGCCTACGCCGTCAGCCACGACGCGATAGACCCTGGCTCCTTTATCACTTTCGTCGCCAGCCTGGCACGGCCCTACCACGGCAATTTCGCCACCCTCATCGAATACCTGCCGCATTGGCTGGAGATGGACGAGACTGCCGCCGTGCGGGAAATCCGCCTCGCCGGCCTTCCTCCTGGACAGCGGCCCAACTGGCCCGGCATCAGCCCCTTCGTCGTCCCCACCGTTCTCGTCTGCCTCTACGCCTTTCTGCGCACCCCCGCCGACTATTGCGAAACGGTGCGCTTCGTCATCGCCCAGGGCGGCGATGTGGACACCACCGGCGCGATCGCCGGGGCCATCAGTGGCGCGTTCAAC
>JAUWOI010000174.1 GCA_030612185.1 Anaerolineae bacterium | reverse complement strand
GTCTATCCATAGTACATCTCCCTCCTCAGATTTGTGTTTCAGGAGGCCGGCCAAGGCGGCACCCACCTCCTCACATCTGGCTCCAGTATGCCACAAACCTGTGAAGAAATTATGAGGAAGTGTGGGAAATGTGATGAAGTTATGAACGTCTACCGTTGTTCTACACTTATCTGAACAGGATGCCGCATATTGACACGAATGACGTGCCGTTCTGATCGGCTGGACAGCGATCGTAGGCCACTCGCTCCCCTTGAACCGGGCTCAGCATTCGCAGCGCCAGGTAGATAGGCGGCAACCCGCACACATTCCGCCGGTCCCCCTCGCGCTTGATCGCCGTGAAGAACCCGCTGTCGTCGCCCGCGCACATTCGCTCAATCAGTTCATCGTCGGCCGCCTGCAGCCGGGCGCGCCCCACGAGGTCCAGCGGTTGGCCGCCGAACGCCGGGCCGACGTGCGAGAGGTCACCCGCTGCCACGACGATCACCCGCCGCCCGGCCGTCGCCTGTGTGAGTGTTTCCAGCAGTGTCTTGATGACCGTGTCGTGCCCCGGCTCTGCCTTGCCCCGCACGAAGTGGCCAAACGAACCACACAGAATCGGCACCAATTCGCACGGCTGCCCCTCGCGCACGTAGTGCAGCCAGACCGCCGCCAGTTCGATGGAATGTTCGCTGCGATGGTGGAGTTCGTCAGCGAAGGCTGTTTCCCCACCCAGCGCCCCGGCCAGCGTTTCCACGACCCCACACGCCGTCGGCAACACCCCGAACGGCGTCGCGTAGTGCTGGCGCGTTAACGTCAGCCAGCCATCTCCGCCAAAGTGGTCGGTGCCCAAGAGCACCACCAGTTCGGCCGCTTTGACCATCTCCGCCGCACGCTTCCAGACGCGGGCATACACCGGCCCGCCGCGCGCGTAGTCAATGTGCGGGCAAACCAGGCCACGGCCGTCGGGCGGGCCAGGGCTCACGTCGTCCACGGTCTCGAAGTAGCCTTCCAGCAGATGTCGCAGTTCGTCTATATCGGCCGGGTACGACTGCCCGGCCAGGACGGGCGGCCGGAAGGGGGCATGGCGGTATTCGGCCAGCGCTCGTTCTCGCGCCTGGACAAAACGGTCATTGTCCAACAGCAGCGCCTCGTCGAACGCGGTCAGTACTTGCTCCAGCACATCCAGCCCGATGCGCAGTCCGAATCGCACGGCAAGTGATGCGCGCAAACCGCTGCTGTCCCGCGTCCCATCGCACAGCGCCAACAATGGGGCCAATTGCTGCGGAATGACCACCGTCTTATCGGCCAGTTGCAGCGGATCGCGCAGCAGGATGGATGGCCGCCCGCCCTGAACGACCGGGCGGGCATCAACGGCTCGCAGTTTGGGGAAGTGATCAGGTGATTGGTTCATTGTGTACTTCCTTCTGCCAGCAACCCCTCACAAATACGCACCGCCGCCACCGCGTCCGCGCCGTAGGCATCGCAGCCCATCTCCTCGGCCAGGCGTGGGGTGGTGCACGCTCCTCCGATGACGATCTTCACCTGGGAGCGTCTCCCCGCCTTGGTGAACGCCTCGACCACCGTCTGCAGTTGGCCCACCATCGGCGTGAGCAGCACCGAGAGCGCCACCACGCCGGCCCCATGCTGCTGCACCGCCTCGACTATGCGCACAGCCGGGACGTCCGTCCCCAGGTCCACGACCTCGAACCCTGCCGCGCGTAACATCGTGCCCACCAGGTTCTTGCCGATGTTGTGGATGTCCCCCTCCCCCGTCGCCAGCACGATGGTGCCCTTGCCACGGAGGTCAGCCTCCTTCAACAACGGCTCCAGAGGGGCCAGGCCCTCCTTCATCACCTCGCCCGCCAATACGAGTTCGGTCAGGTAGTATTCGCCAGCCTCAAAGCGCTCGCCCACTGCGCGCATCCCGGCGCTGAGGCCATCGTTCAGCACATCCAGCGGCGCGGCTCCAGCCCGCAGTGCCTCGCGCACCCGTGCCGCCACCCCGTCAATGTCCAGATCAACCACCGTCTCCAGCACACGCCCAACGGCTTCCCCTATATTATTCATAGCATGCCTCCCCCGCCATTCGCCATTCGCCATTCGCTATTCGCTATTCGCTATTCGCCATTCGCCATTCGCTATTCGTCCAGCGCCAGCGGATAGGTTCCGTAACGATGGGTAAACTCGATCATCCAGCGGCTGTTTTCGACTTTGACAGCGTTGTGGGAGTTGGTCATCGCCATGACGAACCCGCCGTCCTGGGCTGCAACCCGCAGAGCGTACTTGACCGCCTCCTCCACCTCCTGGCGGGTGCCGTGGCTGAGCACGTGGGAGATGTCCAGGTTACCGAAGATACACATCTTGTCCCCCACGCGCCGCTTGACCTCGGCCAGGTCTATGCCCGCCGTAGGTTCCAGCGAGTGCACGCCGTCGAAACCCCAATCCACAAACAGGTCGAGCAACTGGTAGATGTTGCCGCAGGAGTGGATGATAATCTTGAGACCACGCTTATGGGCCTCGTCGGCGATACGTCGCAGGCTGGGACCGAAGAACTCTTCCATCACACGTGGCGAGGTCTGGGGGCCACTCTTGTAGCCCATATCGTCGGAGTAGACGAAGCCGGGCATCCCCGCGTCGGCGGCGGCGTGGACAGCCGCCAGGTAGAGTCTCTCGTAGTACTTGACCATACGGCGCACAAAGTCCGGGTCACGGCGCAGCGTCACCGCAAAGCCCGGCAGGCCCATCTTCTGCGAGACGTTCTCCCAGATGCCCACACACAGACTGCCCATCAAGTAGATGCTGTCGCCGTAGCGCTGCTGCAGGTCGGCGAAAACCCGATATATGGTCTTGTAGAACTTGTCGGGGGCGGGGTGGGGCCAGGCCTCCCACCGCTCCGGCGTGGTCAGCAGCCCCTCGCGGTACATGGGCGTGTCCATATTGCCGTCTGGGTCGGCGACGAGGTCGTACAGCCGCCCGTAGATGTCCGTGGCCTGCCGGTTGTCGCGCAGATTGAAGATGGCCGAATACATCAGCCAGGAGCAGTCGTAGCCCATCGCGACGTCGGCTTCGACCTTTTTGCTCATAAACTTCTCGATCTGGCGATTGAACCAGCCCGAGGCGTTGACCAGCGGGACAGCCAGTTTGACCAGCGTACCGGTAAAACCCTCCTGGATGAGACTAAGCGGCACCGCGCCGCTCTCTCCGCCCAGAATCTCATAAATCTGGTTCTGCTCCTCGGTACAGGAGAACACCGGCACCCGGTCCGGCTGCCCCAGGTTCAGCGCGGCGATCATTCGTTCGTGACAGTTCATCGATTCCTCCTTTGGCGGCTCAATTAAAAGTGCGTTGCACCCGATGGTCTCTTTCGATGGGACACTTGCAGGCGATCCCCTCGTCCGGTCCCTCAGCCCAGCAGCGGTTGGCTGAGATGCAGGAAGATCGTTCCTGCGACCCCGCACGCAGCCGGTTTGGTAAGTCCGGCTCACAGATGAGAGGGCGACAGAGGGAGATGAAGTCGGCGTCACCGTCTGCCAGTACCTCCTCCATCACGCGCCGGGAGCGGAAGCCGCCGACCAGGATGATGGGCAGCCGGGTCGCCGGCCGCGCCTGCCGGGCCAGGGGGCGGAAGTAGGCTTCGTCCGCCTCCGAGCGGATTCCTGTGCGGGTGTTCAGGTTCCGCCCTCCCCCAATCCCCCCGCTGATCTCCAGCGCGTTCAGGCTCAGCCCCTCTAGCGCGGCCACCACCTGAACTCCTTCCTCGGGGGTCAGGCCGCCCTCTACGCCGTCCATCGTGCCAAGTTTGATGAGCACCGGGTAGTCGGGGCCGACCTGCTCCCGCACATCCTGGCAGATAGCCCGCAGGAAGCGCATCCGCCCCTCCAAATCGCCGCCCCATTCGTCGGTACGCCGGTTGACGAAGGGAGAAAGGAACTGGCCGATCAGGTACCCGTGGGCTCCATGGATCTGGACGCCATCGAAGCCCGCCTCTCGCGCTCTCCGGGCGGCCTGTCCGTAGGCCTGGATCAGGAGAGTGATCTCGTCGGCGGTCATCTCCCGCGCAGGCCCCGTCAGGAAGGGGGCATCCACGGCCGAGGGAGCGATGGTCTCTGGCACCGTTTCTCGACTGCACTGCATCCCCCCGTGGTTGATCTGAACCACGACCCGGCTACCTTCCCGATGGACCGCGTCGGCCAGTTCCGCCAGGCTGGGAATCAGTTCGTCGGAATAGATGCCAGTCATCTCGGGGTGGGCCTTGCCCGAGGGATGCACGTACATGTGCCCGGTGATGATCAGACCCACCCCGCCCCTGGCTAGTTGCTGGTAGAGAGCCTTGAGCCGTGGCCTGGGCCGGCCGTCCACGTCCGCCATCCGCTCGGCGGTGGCGGATCGGACCAGGCGGTTGGGCAAGGTGAGAGTGCCGATATGTCCTGCTGTAAAGAGCATAATCACGGTTCCTTTCTTCATATCTGCCTCCAAAATAAGCCTGTAGGTCGGATTTGCTATCCGACCTATGGCGGTTAGCAAAACCGCCCTATGGCGGTTAGCAAAACCGCCCTACAAGTGCATCTACATTTTGCTCTCGCCGCCGCCTCCCCCTCTGGCACTCACTCACCCGCTCGCTGGCCAGCGGGGGCATCGGCCACGGGCGATGACCACGGCCACTCCGTCGAAATTCATCCCCGTTTCGATCGCCCCTCGAATGTCATCGTCCTGACCGTGGTCAAGATCAACCACATGCACTGTCCCAGCGCCAGCCTCACGGGCCAGCGCAGCCAGGTCCACCGCGCGCCGGGGCCTTCCCCGGGCGTCCACTCGGCTGGCTGGGTGGGGCTGCCCGCCCGAGAGCGCGGTTGTGCCATTGTCGAGGATCAGTACCAACATCGTCGCGCCGGCCCGCGCCGCGTCCACCAACCCGCTGAAACCGGAGTGCAGGAAGCCCGAGTCGCCACACAGGGCGACGACCCGCTTTTTCACGCCACCCTTCATTGGGCTCAGGGCGACCCCAGCCGCCATACCAATGCTCGAACCCAGGCTGTTCTTGACGTCCATCAACTCGTAGGGCGGCGACTGGGCGCGGACCATACAGCCCGGGTCGCCGACGATGATGAACTCGTCGCGCCCCCCCAGTTGTTCCATGGCCTCGACAAGGGCGTCAAAGGTGGGGATATAGGGGCAGCCATCGCAGAGAGGCTGCCGGCTGGGCCTGGGCCGCTCGCTTTCGCCTTCCGTCGGCAAAGCCAGACAGGGTAGGAAGCGGTTCAGAGCGGCCGCGATGTGGGGAGCAAACAACTCGCCGGCGTGGGGAACGTGTCCGGTGTCACGCCCGTAAATGGGCAAGGTCAGTGCGGCCCCCTGCGCAGCAGATCGTACGGCCCTTTCGACCAAAGGGGCGGTTTCCTCCAGAACGAGAACCGACTCCACCGTCCGCAGAAAGGCCGTCACCCGGCCCACAGGCAACGGGTAGAAGGTCCCCAGCCGCAGGATGCGCAGCCCAGGTAGGACGGTGCCACCCAGTAGGTTCGAGAGTTTCTGGTAAGCGAATCCACCCGCAATCACTCCTTGTGAGCCATCCCCTTCCACCCCGTTGAACGGTGAGTCCGCGTCCTCAAAACGGGCCTGGACCTCATCTAGCCGTTGAAGCAGACGGCGATGGTAAGGCACGACGTTGATCGGCAGCACCACCCAGCGCATAGACTCGCGCTGAAAGGAGGGCGGCGGCGTGGTTCGGATATCATCCTCAACAAGGTCGGGCTCTGCGGCAAGAACGAGCGCGCGGGTGACGCGCACGAAAACCGGCAGGCCCATCTCCTCCGACAGTTGGAACGCCTGGCGCACCGCCGCTCGCGCGTCGGAGACGGAGGTGGGTTCTAGCAAGGGGATCTCGGCCGCCAGCGCCAGCACGCGGCTGTCCTGCTCGTTTTGCGAACCCCAACCGCCGGGGTCGTCGCCGACGAGGATGACCAATCCAGCGTTGCAGCCGGAGAGGTTGAAGGCCATCAGCGGGTCAAGCGCGATATTGAGCCCCACGCCTTTCACACACAGGAGCGAGCGTGTTCCACCCACGGAAGCGCCGAAGGCCATCTCAATGGCGACTTTTTCGTTGCTGGTCCACTCCACCTGTACCTCGTCGGGCGAGGTCAGTTCCAGGATCTCGTTGACAACAGCCGTGGCTGGCGCACCCGGGTAACCGGTCACCAGCGAGATGCCGGCCTCGATAGCACCCCGGGCCAGGGCGTAGGCTCCAGAAACAGATTTGTGCATGCCTTGTATCCTCCTCCGGGTCTTACGGCCGATCACAAGTATAATGTAAATTCGCACGGAAGGCAACATCACCAATGCCCACCCGTGCCCAACTGCGCCCCGGCGAGGACCGCCCCTAAAAAAAACAGCGGGAATCAGCGTCCATCTGCGTCCCACAAAGATTTATCAGTCAGTCGGCTCCCGCCACAGAGTTTTGACTTTAGGGCGAATCTACAATATACTGAATAAGGTGCAACGCACTTGAGCAAAAGTGCGTTGCACCTGAGTAGTAGTAACGAATTTAGAATGGAACGAATCTGAGGCTCAATCCAATCCGTGTGCCCCGCTTGAGTGATTGGAACTCGCGTGTCGTCTGTGTTCAATGCTGTTTCCGGAGTATCCACGACGTCAAATAGCACACGGATACACACAGATGAACCCGCCACGAGCCCCGCCACGAGTACTCGCGGTGGTACTCGCGGTGGACGGATTCTCACGGATTTTTTTATCTTTATCTGTGTACACCCGTATGATCCGTGTTGATCCGTGTTCTATTATGACTGGCTGAGCAGTTTCGTTTCTTTCTCAATTCGTGGTGTGTTTTTGCGAGTGATCAGATAGCCATGCCGACAAACCTTCCCCCAGAGTACTTCGAGGTAGAGAGGCGATATCGTGCAGCCAGGTCGACTGCAGAGCAAATCGCCTGCCTCGAAGAATTGATAGGCACCATTCCCAAGCACAAGGGCACGGACAAACTGAGGGCCGATCTGCGCCGGCGACTCTCCAAACTGAAAATCTCGCCCCAGGCCAGAAAAGGCGCCAGTAGACAAGAGTCTGCCTTCCATATAGACAAAGAAGGCGCGGGGCAAGTGGTGATCGTCGGCCCTACCAACGTGGGAAAATCCGCGCTGGTAGCAGCGCTGACCAACGCCACCCCCGAAGTAGCCGCTTCCCCTTACACCACCTGGAAACCCACCCCTGGCATGATGCCGATGGAAGACATCCAGATCCAGTTGATAGATACGCCACCACTGGACAGGAACTTTGTGGAGCCGGAATTGCCGCATCTGATCCGCAGGTCAGACCTCATCCTGTTAGTTGTAGACTTGCAGGCAGATCCACTTCAGCAAGTTGAGGATACGATTGTCTTACTACAAGAATACCGCATCGTGCCCCGCCGTCTGAAAGATCGTTACACCGAAGGAGACACCAATAAACGACCGCTGACCTTCATACCGCTATTGGTGCTGGCCAACAAGAACGATGACGAGAGTACAGACGAGGATTTTGAGATCTTTTGCGAACTGCTTGAGATTGAGATTGAGGATGAGGATGAGGACAACTGGCCCTTGCTCCCTGTCTCTGCCGCTACCGGTCGTCACCTTGAACGGTTGAAGCAGATCGTGTTCGAGCGGCTGGAGATAATCCGCGTTTACTCCAAGCCCCCCGGGTATGAGCCCGATCTCGGCGCACCGTTCGTACTGCAGAAAGGGAGTACCGTAGAGGAATTTGCAGGGAAGGTTCACCGGGATTTCCTCCAAAAACTGAAAGCGGCCCGCGTCTGGGGCAGTGCTGCCGTATATGATGGGCAGATGGTCAGACGAGACCACGTCCTTCACGATGGTGACGTGGTGGAACTGCGCATTTAGATCGCGCATTACCAGTTCCAGCTAACACCAGCGACCCAAAGAGCACCCTCGGCGCTCCCTCAACGCGCTGGATCAGCCATTTTTTGCCGGCGCTTCTCAAGAAAACGCTGCGCGCCAGACCGTAAGGTTTTGGCGCCTTTTGCGTCATAGTAGTGAGGCGGGAGACCAAAGCATCAGATGCGACCGGATTCGTGTGAACCCGTGATGAAGATTTGTCCTTGTGGCATTTCGTGCACGATTTGCCGCTTCTACATCCATGGGCAGTGTCAGTGCCAATGCCGCATAGGGAAGGACTCTGGTCCACTTGACGAAGCCGCGTGCAGTCCATGTCCCTGGTTCTAACGTTTTCTGTGGTCACCTCCGGTGCCCTCCCATTGAGGCAGAAACCAGGAGGTTTTGTAGCCAACTGTCGTGATAGACAAAGCCATTAAGCTTGTGGGCTGGCGATATATACTCGGAGGCAACTTTCGATC
>JAUWOI010000266.1 GCA_030612185.1 Anaerolineae bacterium | reverse complement strand
GATCGAAAGTTGCCTCCGAGTATATATCGCCAGCCCACAAGCTTAATGGCTTTGTCTATCACGACAGTTGGCTACAAAACCTCCTGGTTTCTGCCTCAATGGGAGGGCACCGGAGGTGACCACAGAAAACGTTAGAACCAGTATTTTTCCGGGAGTCACGCGGTCTGGTTTTTAGATGAACCGGTTAGTGAAAAAGCGTGGACTGAACTTGGCGTCGAGAGCAAGCCACGATTTAAGAAGACTTCAATTGACTTGCCATGGGACGAGAAAAGCAGGTTGAGAAGTAGCCGGGGATATACGAGGGGAATGTAGGTTAGAATCTCTCTGGCCATTGGGGATCTCCTTTCATCTGGTCAAGTTGACCGGATGCCCACTCTGGCAAACTGCACGGCCCGTTCATTCGTGGCTGTTCTTCCCTGATCGGCACGTTTATGCTATGATATACGTGGGGCTCGGTTCTCGCCTGGCCTCTGGCCGGGACCCGGGCAGAAGCGAGCCCCACAGTACTACCACTGCAACTCGGACGTGGGCCACCACCTTCGGAGGCCGGTTTTGCCAGAGCGGGTGCAGGGATTCGAACCCTGGACATTCAGCTTGGGAAGCTGACGTTCTACCACTGAACTACACCCGCACACCTAAATTATACCGAACGAGCACGAAATGTCAAATCGCCGCGCTACTCCGACCGCGGACGCCACAGCAGTTGTTCGCGAATCAGTAAGTCAGTGCCACGGATTTTGAACGCCAGTTCTGCGGCTATGTTACGCATCAGACGGTAGCCCAGATCGGGATAGTTATCGCACAGTTTGGTCAACCGGTCGCTGGGGATGACCAGGAGGCGTGCCCTTCTTGAAGTGCAGCGGGCTGAGGCCGTGCGCAGTCCCTGGTCCACCAACGCGATCTCACCAAAGATCTGCCCGCGCTTGAGAGTGACAATGGTCAACGGACGGGATGGTCGTTCAGTGGTGGTGGACTGGATAAGAGCGGGGTTCAGCAGAATGTCCACCTCTCCCTTGACAATAACGTACAATTCATCACCGGCGCTGTTCTCCTCGAAGATGATCTTGCCGGATTTGGAAGTGACCTCTGAGCAGAGGGCCGCGACCATCCTTAACTGAGGCTCGGTCAAATCGTAAAATATATCTGTCTGTCGCAGAATATTGACATATTCCGAGGTTTTATCTACCTTCCTGACCATAGGCACCCTCCTTCGTGAAGGATTCTACCACACTTCTGCCGGGTGTGCAAAAGCAGCGTGGACCGCACCGGCCTGTAAGAGCCGGTGCTGGGCTGGTCTGTGTGATGTCCCAGCAGCGCCTGTTTACGGCGGTGCGGCAGGCCTGTTTACGGCGGTGCGGCTCCATCTCGATTTGCCAAATGGCACATTCTTTGTTATAATCTTCAATGAGCGGGGCGTGGCGCAGCTTGGCTAGCGCGCTACAATGGGGTTGTAGAGGCCCCGGGTTCAAATCCCGGCGCCCCGACAGAGAGGCAAGCCCGAGGCTTGCCTCTCTTTTTGCTTTCTTGCCAAGTACCCCATTTTGTGCTACAGTATCATGTGTGGGAGGTACCGATGGCTCAGAAAATCCTGGTAGTTGACGACGAACTGGATAGTGTGAAGTTGATCGGGATAATGCTACAGCGACAGGGGTACGAAATCGTCGCTGCGCAGTCGGGCGCTCAGGCTCTGGTGAAGGCCGAAACGGAGAACCCGGATCTGGTCATTCTGGACATCATGATGCCGGATATAGACGGCTATGAAGTCTGCCGCCGTCTCCGCACCAACCCTGCCACAGCCAATTTACCCATCATCATGTTCACCGCCAAAACACTGGTGGGCGACAAAGTGGCTGGGTTCCAGGCCGGGGCCGACGATTATCTGACCAAGCCTGTCCATCCAGCCGAGTTGGCTTCCCGTGTGAAGGCTGTGCTGCTGCGCTCGGCGCGCCGGGAGCCGGAGGAACAGGTCCCTATGCGGGCTAAAGTCTTTGGCTTCCTGGGCTCAAAGGGGGGCGTGGGCACTACCACTCTGGCGGTGAACGTCGCCGTGGCCCTGGCTCAGGGACCCGCGAAGGGCGAGCAGATCGTGTTAGCCGACATGCGGTCTGGCATGGCGACCATCTCCCTCCAGTTAGGGCTGCGACATCATGGGGGGATGGCTCGACTGCTAGAGGAGCCGGCCGAGCGCATCGAAGCGAGAATGGTAGAGGCTCAGTTGGAGGAATATAGGGCCGGTGTGCAAGTCCTGAGCGGTCAGATTGAGCCGGCTGGAGTGGCAACGCTGGTGTCTCCGGCTCACGTTGAGGTCATCTTACGACATCTTGGGGCTATGGCCGACTATCTTCTTCTGGATATGGGGGTGGGTCTGGGCGAGGCAAACCGTCGCATTTTGCCGAGTTGCCAGCGCGTCGTTGTGACCGTCGAGCCGCAGCGTGTGGCGCTTACGCTGGCGCAGTCATTGCTGGGTGAGATGACGACGTCCCTGGACCTCCTCCCTCCCCACAGGATTAGCGCAGTGCTGATCAACAGGACCCCCTCCGCAGCCACGCTTACCAGAGAGATGATAGAGCGGCTGTTGCAACAAGATCTCGCCGGGGTGATCAGTCCGGCCCCCGAACTGGCGTTCCAGGCGGCCGAGCAGGGGGTTCCGATGGTGATGGCTCATCCAGACGGCCTGGTTGCCCGGCAATTCAGAACTATCGCAGAGCATCTGGCTGGGGTCTGATGTGTCTGTTCAGTGCGTCTTCACCCATCCGTGGGACGTCTCACCGGCTGAGGCCAGGGAAATCCAGCGCCGGCTGCGTGAGTCTGCGTCCTATCACTTGTCGGTTTGAGGTGAATCTTCGCTAGACGTTTACGTGAGGCGTATATGAGTTATGCCAGCAAGATCGCGCGTGCGGCGGTGCTTTTGCGAGAAGCCCGCCATGCCGTCGCGCTGACCGGTGCGGGCATAAGTACTCCCTCTGGTATTCCCGACTTCCGTTCGCCGGGAACTGGGCTGTGGGAACACGTTGATCCAATGGAGGTGGCCTATATTCGGGCTTTTCGACGCCACCCCGAGACGTTCTATGGATGGATACGGCCGCTGATGAAGACGTTGCTGGCGGCCGAGCCCAACGTCGGTCACCTGGCGCTTGCGGAACTGGAAACCGGTGGGTGGTTGAGGGCGGTCATCACTCAGAACATTGACGGTCTGCACCAGCGGGCTGGGTCGCGCGTGGTGCTGGAACTACACGGCCATCTGCGGGAGGCGACCTGCATCAGTTGTTATCGGGTCTTGCCCATCGAATCACTGCTGGGTGATTTTCTCGTCTCGGGCGAGGTGCCTCGCTGCCCTGTATGCGGTGGGGTGATGAAGCCCAACATCATTCTCTATGGGGAGCAATTGCCCGCTGAGGTGGTCAGCGGTGCGATGGAGCACGTTCGCCAGGCTGACCTGATGCTCGTGGCAGGGTCGTCGCTGGAGACCATGCCGGCCTCGCAGTTGCCGTTCCTGGTGCGTGAGCACGCTGGGCGCCTTATCATGGTCAATCTGATGCCCACCTATATTGACGAGGCAGCCGAGGTGGTCATCCACGCTGACGTTGCCGAGGTATTGCCTCGCGTCGCGCGGGTTTGCACGGAGGGATAGTACAGTGGTAGATATTGGAAGGGATCGGGAGCGCGTAGCACGGCTGGAGCGGCTGATTGAGATTAGCCGTTCGTTGAACTCGACGCTCAGCCTGCGTCCGCTGCTACGTTATATCATCGTGGCGGCACAGGAACTCACCGAGACGGAAGCCGGTTCAGTCCTGCTGGTGGATCGCAGGAGCGGCCAGTTGCACTTCGAAGCGGCGACGGGAGCGCAGGGTTACAGAATGCCCTCGATCGTTGTCCCGATGGAGGGCAGCGTTGCGGGGTGGGTTGTGCGAACTGGCGAGCATCTCGTCGTCGCGGACGCCGGTAACGACCCTCGCTTCTACCGCAAGGCGGATGAGCAGTCTACTTTCACTACTCGCTCCATCCTTGCCGTCCCAATGATCGCCAGGGACAACGTGATCGGCGTATTGGAGACGATCAACAAGAAGGGGGGAGGTGAGTTCACCGAAGAGGACATCGAACTGCTGGGCGTGCTGGGCGATCAGGCAGCAGTGGCGGTGCAGAATGCCCTCCTGTTCCAACAGTTCGATCTGATCTCCGAGATCGTGCACGAGATGCGCACGCCGCTTACGTCTATCATCTCTTACGCCGATCTCATACAGTGGACAGAGACAACGCCGTCTGAGTGCTGTCAGTTTGCAGACATCATCCAACACGAGGCAGAGCGGATCAATGAGATGGCGAGCAGGTTTCTTGACCTGGCCCGGCTGGAATCGGGCCGTGCTCATCTGATTAGAGCCCGGGTCGATCTGCTCACGGTGATCCATATGGCGGTCAACGTATTGACGCCGCAGGCGGATGAGAAACAGGTCGGGTTATTCGTTGACATTCCTGGTGCCCTTCCGCCTGTCGTGGGGGATGCACAACGTCTGCACCAGGTGATGCTCAATTTGGTGGGCAACGCGATCAAGTACTGCCGGCCGGGCGACAGTGTAACGATTACGGCGGAGGGCGACGAAGACCGTTTGACCGTAAGCGTTGCCGACACGGGGCCCGGTATCCAGGCAGAGTCCTTGCCGCACATCTTCGAGCGGTTCTATCGTGTGCCCAGCGTGGAAGGCCAGGCGCCGGGGACTGGGTTGGGGCTCACCATCGCGCATAGAATCGTCGAGGCCCATGGGGGAGAGATTACTGTCAGTAGTGAGGAGGGACAGGGGGCGACATTTGCGTTCACACTGCCGGTGGACGAGGAGGAGACTCAATAACTTGGGAGGTGGAAAAGGTGAAGATCATTGATCTACGTAGCGATACCGTAACGCAACCGACACCGGCAATGCGGGAGGTGATGTACCGGGCGGAGGTGGGGGACGACGTCTTCGGGGAGGATCCCACTATCAACCGGCTGGAGCGGATGGCGGCGGAACGGATGGGGAAGGAAACGGGGCTGTTCGTCATCAGCGGCACGATGGGAAATCTGGTGGCGCTGCTGACTCACTGTGGGCGCGGCGACGAGGTGATCCTGGGCAACCGCAGCCACACCTTTCTCTTCGCACAGGGGGGGATGGCGGCGTTGGGGGGCATCACACCCCGAACTATCCACAACCAACCCGATGGCACGCTGTGGCTGGGGGACATCGAGGGGGCAATCCGAGAGGATAACGCTCACTTTCCTCGCACGCGGCTGGTCTGCCTGGAGAATACGCACAATATGTGCAGTGGCACACCGCTGACGGCGGAGTACACGGCGCAGGTGGCGCGGCTGGCCCATGCCCGTGGCCTGCGCGTACACCTGGACGGAGCGCGCATCTTCAACGCGGCGGCAGCACTGGGAGTGGACGTACGGGAGTTGGTGCGGGAGGTGGACTCGGTGATGTTCTGTCTCTCGAAGGGGCTGTGCGCGCCAGTGGGGTCGCTCCTGTGTGGCAGCGCCGAGTTCATCGCCGAGGCGCGACGGGCGCGCAAGGTGGTGGGCGGTGGTATGCGGCAGGCGGGGGTGTTAGCGGCAGCAGGCATCGTTGCCCTGGAGCAGATGGCCGGCCGGCTGGCGGAGGATCACGCCCGGACGAAGCGGCTGGCAGAGGGGCTGGAGGGGATAGTGGGTGTGGAGGTAGCCCCAGTAACGACGAACATCCTTTACTTCTGGCTGACGGATGAGGTATCGAAGACGCCACAGGAGGTGGTGGATGGGCTGGCGGAGCGAGGGGTGTTGTTGTTGGGCCGGGAACTTGGCCGCTTCCGGGCGGTGACGCATTACTGGATCAGCGACGAGGACATAGAGGCGACGATCGCGGCGTTGCGGGTGACGTTGGCTTGACGAAAGATGTGGGTTGTGGTATGATTTGGGCCGTTGGGGGCGTAGTGTAGCGGTTTAACATGCCGGCCTGTCAAGCCGGAGATCGCGGGTTCAAATCCCGTCGCTCCCGCTGCAAACAACTCTGCGCTGCTGTACTACAGATAGGTCTGTAGCCTCACGCGCGGAGACTGAACTGGAGAGCCACCCCAATGTGCTTGTGGGCAAGGGGGATGGCTCTTTTGTTTGTCCCCGCTTGTCCATCACCTCTGCCCGAATTGGCTTCCCCCTATATCATTTGCCCGGTTTCCTTGCCTGGAGTATACTAAATAGGCGGTAGGACAAGTTGCCAACTTGTCCTACTGCATCGTGGCCCGGTGCACGCCGGTTTGTCTCCCTCCGATAAACGACTATAATCTGCATTACTGGGCTAGCATAGAAGGAAGAGCACGATGAAACCCGAGGAAAAAGCCCGACAACAGATTGACG
>JAUWOI010000204.1 GCA_030612185.1 Anaerolineae bacterium | reverse complement strand
AACCGTTTTTCCCTGATCACACAGGTCATATAGTTGTTCGGCTGTCATACCCGGGGTGACCACCGTGGAAAGGCGTAGGTCAGGGAAAGGAACAGAAGCACCTGTACGTGCGTCGAAGGGCTCCTGAATGGTGAGGGAGGGATCGAGGTTAACGCCGAAACGCGCTCCTTCCCGGGTAGCGTCGAGCAATGTCAGATAATTGTTGGCATATACGCCGATCTCTATCATCCCCGCGATCAAGATGAGCAGTACCGGCAGAAGCAGCGCCATCTCCAGCATGCTCTGGCCATGGCGGGAGGAAAAGCGGCGCAGCACTACACAGAGAGTGCGCCGCTGCGCTGCCGGCCTATCTTCAGATACATCATAATTCATCGTTCCCACCAGACGTATAAAACCTAACACCTCTCGCACGTTCGGAGGTAAGCGTTCAGACCTCCGAGGTTTTGGCCACAGTTTGGTCCAGAAAGCGAGCCATGTATCACCAGAATTTCTCGAGAGAGTACCATTTCGTAAACCTCGGAGGTCTTTTGTGGAGAGATGCGCTATTCGTCCTACCTCGACTGTGTATTAAAACTATACCATAGCATGGCATAACATACAAGCATTACGTTGGTACTATACGGGCACTAACGCACTGTGAACAGAGCCCCGCGTATGCGAGGCTCTGTTCCGCAGTGCGGTCCACTTGCGTTGCTGCAGTGATCGCTCGGCTAGAAGTTTTCCATGATGGAGCTGAAGACATTGCCAATGGCCGGACCTAGCAGGGTCAGAACTACAATCACTACGATGGCCACCAAAACAAGAATCAACGCATACTCGACCATACCCTGTCCTTCTTCGCGCGGTAAAAACAGCATCTTTTCTCACCTCCTTTCAATTGAATTATTTGGAACCAATGTGGGCTTTCCACCTGTTGACATCCATTATACCGGATTGCCGTCGCCATGACAATAGGAACTTTGTACCAATGCCATGTCACTATATCCCTTGGATTCGGAACAAAGCAGAAACCGGGTTGTTGGGGCTCCACAAATCGCTCCCAGCCCCCATCTCGGGGACGTCCCATGGGCAAGTTCCATTGCAGAACCGCCCCGTGACGGGGGCTGAGAGCATTGGAGTAGAACACCTGTACGATGTGACATCGTCAGCCTGCTCAGAATGTTGAGACGCTTCGGGGTTTGAGGTTTGGGGTTTGGGATTTGGGATTTGGAACGAAGTTCCCTATGCTTCCGTCAGGAGACAGGCAACTCGAAACTGACCTTTGTCCCCCGTCCCACTCCGCTATCGAAGTGGATCTGCCCCCCCAGCATCTCAACTCGCTCGCGCATCATCGCCAGGCCCAGCCGGTCCGCATCCGGCGAGGCGAGTGCCTCGGTGAGTTCAAAACCGCTGCCGTCATCCTCGACCGACACACGAACAAGTTCATCCCCCACATCCAGGTTGATTTGAATGTTGCTGGCGTGGTCGTACTCATACGCATTGTTGAGCAGTTCCTGAACCAGCCGGAAGATCGTCACCTCTTTGTGCGATACCAGCCGCCGCTCCTTACCGATCACCAGCAGGCGAGTGAGGACGCCGCTGTTGTTGGCAAAACTATCTACGTAACGCCGGAGGGTGGGAATCAATCCCAGGTCATCGAGCATCATCGGGCGCAGGTTGAGGATGAACCCTTTGACTTTTTGGAAGGTCGCCGCCACAGCGTTTTTCAGATTGGCCAGTTCGGCCCGCGCCCGCTCGGGATCAATATCAAAAAGCCGTTCGCAGATCTCAGCCTGGAGGATAAGATTGGTGAGGGACTGAGCCGGACCATCGTGCATCTGCCGGCTGAGCACCTGCCGCTCCCGTTCCTGGGCCTCAATGATACGGACAACGAGCGGCTGTACAGACTCTCCCTCCTCCGATGCCCGAGGCTCATACCCGGGCCTGGCATGACCGGCGGTCTCAAGCACGCTGCGGAGCAGGTCGAGATAGCGTGCCATGTTGCGCTGGTTGCTCTGCAACTTCTCCAACTGCCCCCGCATAGTGAAAAGTCGCTGCTGGCTATCCAGGACAGTCGTATACGCCTCCTGAATATCATCTCGCGGCACGGTGTCCAGTGCCGCTTCGACCTGCCGCAACCGGTTGGTCGCCTGCGTGTTGCGCTGTGCCAGGCGTTCTACCTCGGCAGTCGTCTGCTGGATCAGCAGGTCAATCTCCTTGAGTTCGCGTTGGGTCTGCTCGTATTCTTTGTTGCATTCCTCCAGGAATTGCTCGAACGATGTCACCACACCAGTCTCGGTTGAAACAGTCATTCTATATCTCCTGACTTCGCCTATGGCTTATACGTAGTAACGGGTGAGAAGCGCCGGGGTCGCTCCTCCCCTTCGCGCAACGGCGACCAGCCGTGCCGGAGAGCGTACACCGCCGCCTGCGTCCGGTCCGCCACCCCCAGTTTGCCCAAGACGGAGGTCATGTGATTCTTGACCGTCTGATGGCTGATCCCTAAGTGGTAGGCGATCTCCTTGTTACTCATGCCCTGGATAACCAACCCCAGAATCTCCATCTCGCGGGGAGAGAGCGGTGAAAGAAACTGCTCCTCCTCTTCGAACACCCCGCCACCGAAGCGCCGGAACTCCTTCAAGAGCCAGCCACCGATATCGTCCTCATCCAGTAAGTCGCCGCCGATGACATACTGCCCCTGACTCACGTGCCGGATGACACCCACCAACCGATCGGGGCTGACGTCCTTGGCGTAGTAGGCCGATGCTCCAGCCCGAATAGCGTGGTAGACCTGCTCCTCGTCATCGTAGGCGGTGAGCATGATAACGTTGACCTCGGGACAGAGCGCTCTTAGTTTGCGCGTGGCCTGCAAGCCATTGAGGGTTGGCAGATTGATGTCCATCAGCACCACGTCCGGGAGCAGTTCCTGTGCCCGTTCAATCGCCTCGCGGCCGTCGGTCGCTTCACCGACGACGTAGATATCCTCGTGCGCAACAAGAACGTTCCGCAGCCCCTGACGGAAGACCGGATGGTCATCTACAATCATAACTTCAATTCTGCCCGCCATGCCTGGCACACCCCCACCATATACAACTACCTGGTTACATACTCTTCACCAAGTATACCACACGATGGGCCAGAAGCGCAACTGGATTGCACGAGCCTATGCCGTTCCGTTACGACAGCATCTCTCTTGTGCCCTCACTTCCACCCCTCACCTCTCTCTACTCTGAAAAGGACCACGCGCTCTATTCCTGTCCCCCAGGTTGCCTCGGTAGTCAGCCAGGCAAGGGTTTCCCCATCGGTGTAAAGCAGAGCCAGTGGTAAGGGAACGTTCCTATCCAGGAGGATGTATCCGACCTCGTACCGCTGAGCAACGTCCAGAAGCACTCCCATATCCCCGTTGGGCACGACCACGGACGGCCTGTGAGTATGATACCAGAAACCAGGTGGGTTGCCAACCATGATGACTGTATCATCCGGTACATCGTGCGCGTCCAGCCACGCGCCGGCCTCCCGGTAGGCCGCGTCGGCGTCTCGCCAGGCGGGCAGTTTCCCCGCCGCCGCGTAACCGCTCAGGGCCACCGCCCCCACCACCGCCGCCGTAGCAAAGACTGCCTGGGCCTGCCGCCGGTTCCAGCGCCGCCATCGGGCCACCCAGCCCACCGCCGCGTCCAAACCCACTATTGCCGCCGCGAAGAGGAACGGCAGCGCGGGGGCGCTGGCGTGAAAGAAGCCGCCTCGCGGGCCGGGGAAGGTGAAAGCGAGGGAGTGGACCAGGTAAATGAGGGAAAGGTAGATGAGGGAAAGAGTAAAAGGAGGACGGCGGCGCAGGCGGTAGAGGCCAATGAGAACGAAGGGCAACAGGAAAACCAGGCAATCCTCGGCCCAGAAGCGCTGCAGGTTCACCCCTGCGGCCCACAGTTTTGAGCGCAGAATCTCGGGCCAGCCCCAGGCCAGGTAGGAGCGCAGCGAAAGGTCACAGCCATAGCAGAACAGGTCGTCGTAGGTGCGCAGCCAGAGAGTCTTGGTGCCCGCCGGGGAGAGAGGCACGCCAACCACGCTCATGTTGCGCAGGAACCAGGGACCCATTATGAGCAAGTAACCGAGAATAGCCAATGAACAATGAACAATGAACAATGAACAATGAACAATCGTGGTGCGCGATGGGGGACGGGCCAGTAGAGCCAGGATGACCACGGGCAGCAGCAGGATGCCATCGGCACGGGTGAGATGGGCCAGGCCAACCAGCAACCCGACCAGCAACCAGCGACCAGTTTCCAGTTTCCAATATCTAGTATCCAATATCCAGTATCTAGTATCCAGTATCCGGTTCCCAGCCAGCCACAGCGCCAGACTGCCGAAGAGGGCGAAGGGAGCAAACGTCTCTGGGAGAGTCCAGTACGGGAAGAAAAGACCGCTGAAGAGGGTGATGAGACCAGCGACCCAGGCGTGGCGGCGCACACCCGTGGTTTGCCAGGCGACGACGTAACCCACCAGGGGGAGTAGGGCAGCGAGGACAACGAAAGGAAGTTGAAGTGCGAGGAAGGAGCCAGGAAGAGGATGGAGATTAGAGAAAAGAGCGGCGAATGGGGCCGCCAGAAGGGAGGGAAGCGGCATCCAGTAGAGGAAACCCGGGTGGGGCAGGCCCACCGGGTCATCCAGGTAGTTCCAGAGGAAGGGCTCGCTGAGGCCACCGCCCTGAGCCAGGCGCACCGCTCCAGCGGCATAGTAGGCCGTGTCCATGTACCCTGGGCGGCGGATGAGGGCCGCCACAGCCAGCCGCACGGCCAGGGCAAGGAGGAACAGCACCAACACGTCGCGCCGTGTCTGGCTCACGGATCCCCCTCCGGTGCCCCCCGGTAGACCGGCACCTCCCCCGCCAGGAAGGACAGCACGAGCCGGCTAGCTGCGTTAAGATCACAATCGCCGCCAGCTACTGACGACCGTCTCTCCTCAACGTCCACTGTCTCCATACCGCGCCCCACCACCCAGTGATCGATGCGGGCCTGGAACAGGTTCCCGATCCCCGGCCCTGTTTCTCTACCGGACACTCTTGCCCAAGCCTGTACCTGATGTCCCAATTGCCCTAGATGCTGTCCTCGGCGACGCCCCATGCATCTCAATCTGGGCCAGGACCATCTCTGTGCAGCCACTGCGTCTCGCATGGGACGCCCGCGAGTATCTGGAGCATTAATGCATATCATCCGGTCAGCCTTCGAAAAAGTATCCGGTAGTAAGAGCCCTGTCAACACTGCCAGTAGAAAAACCTCTCCACCGCCCCCTGGTAGCCACCCAGTTCAGTCTCAACCCGTCCCGCTCCGGGGTGATGCGTTCCGCCAGATCAGCGAGATCCCTGGCAGAGAGATGCCAGGCTGGATGAGCAGGCAATTGCACCCCCAAGTGGATGTAGCACGGCGAGTGTGATCACGTGACAGGAGATGAAACCTGTCAGTTCACCTCGCCATAGAGGTGAACAGTGATCTCTCGAATGCTCTCCTCCAAAAGAAGAGGCCGGGTGGCAGCAATCAACCGAAGTTGCTCTTGTTGGAAATCCCCGATCTGGTTTGGGACCACGACCACCCACAGCCTCCGATCAGCACCAATGGATTCGAGGGCATTGGTACGTCCCCCGAATATCTCCCACACATCGAGGGGTTTGAGCGTATGTGGGTTACCCAATAGCAGGTAGTTCTCCGCAGGCGGAGAATAGGCCATAAACGGCAGGCCCGTCCACTGCGTGAGATGAATCACCAGATCGTCGCCTTCTTTGTTCTGCCAGACGAACTCGGCAGCTTCGCGCATCGGCTCCCCTTCCAGTATAGTCGGGCTGGCATAGATGCTGCCAAACACAACCACTATGCAAACTCCCGTGATAGCCACCAGGTAGGGCAGAGGAGACTTGGCGTGGGTGCGACGTAAGGCGAATGCCAGAAGCAATGTCAGGAAGGGCGTGCATATGATCAGGGTTCGATTCAGATAGAACGATTTGAACTGAGATACGATAAAGACAAGTATGATCGGAGAAAACGCGCCGATGAACAGCAGCATCTGCCACTGGCGCGAGGTTCTAACTGGTTTTCTAAGGATCTCGTATACGCTAATCGCCAGAGACCCGAGGGTGCCAAACAAAGCGGTGTAACTGAGCCATATCACACTTTGATAGGATCCGAAGACCAAGAAGTACGGCGTGGTAAGGAGAGAAACCAGGGATGGCACAGCTAGCCAATAGACGTTCAGTTTTCTAACAAACATGCCCGTCAGAGGCAGAAAGGCGATCACCGCCACCACATCGGCAACGAGGAAGGCGATCCACACCTGCGTGTCGCGTCGCCGATATATGGTGGCGAAGAGATGATAACTCAAGATGACAAAGCCGATGAAGTAGTGGGTGTACAAAGCAAGGACAGAAGACACCAGATAGATGCTCCACCAGCGAAGATTGCCGGTTCGAATCGCCCGGGTAAAAGCCACGAGTGTCACAAGAGTTAGAAGGAGTAGTTGAGCATACATACGCGTTTCCTGTGCGTATTGAATCTGGAAGGGCTGCACAGCCAGCATGAGCGCGGCCCACAGCCCTACCTTACGGTCAAACAGACTCCGGCCAACTTGGTAGATCAATGGTATGCTCAGCAAGCTCAGAACAGTCGAAGGGAAACGAACCAAATAGTCATTCACACCAATAGCCCGTATCCAGAAGCGAAGCAGCAGGTAATAGAGGGGTGGATGACTGGATTGTGCGACATTCGCCAGAATCTGGGGGAGTTCAAGGCTTCTGGCGATCGCCAGGCTGATCGCTTCATCATACCACAGACTCTCATGACCCAAATAGGAAAGCCGGAGACCAGCCCCTATCAATATAATTACCAGGACAGGCAAGGCCCCAGACCAATCTCCAGGGTCTGTATGCTTAATTCGCCGCTTCTTCCAGGCCATTATCCGTTGCCACCAACTGCCACCCCACAACGTACGGCACCACCCGGCCTTTCACTTCCCCCCGGATGTCACCGGAATCAACCGTGGATAAGATACTTCACAACCACGTACTGCAGTAAGGCGTCGCCTCACGGCTCTCCCTCCAAACTCGACCTGCGGGTCAGCACCTGCACAGCCAGCATCAACATAGGGAAGGGCAAGTAGACCAGGCCCGTCTCGTAGTTGCCCTGGATCGTCGTCAGAAAGATGGCCCACTGTCCCACGAGCAGCGTCGCCTCAATCCCCACTACCACCAGCCCCGCCCGCCGGCCAAGCCTCTCGCCAAGCAAGGCAAACCAGGAGAACAGGGGCAGCAGGAGCATTGTGTAGTGGGTCGTGGCGGTGCGAGGGGCAATGAAGTGGGTGAGGATGAGCAGCAGCCCCGTTGTCCAGAGAAATCCACTCCAGGGGGCCCCCCCCACCCCCCCCGACCCCCCCCACCCACGCGCGGCCGCCCCCCCCCACCCCCCCCCCCCCCCCGCC
>JAUWOI010000309.1 GCA_030612185.1 Anaerolineae bacterium | reverse complement strand
AACTCTCTTGACTTACGAGCCTGCTTGATCATCACCAGTCCACCTTTAGCACCCGGCACACTGCCACGCACCGCCAGCAGGTTCCGCTCCAAGTCCACCAACTCCACCCGCAGATCCTGTGCCGTCACCCTGACGCCACCCATACGGCCGGGCATCCGTTGCCCCTTCCACACGCGTCCCGGGGCAGCACAAGCGCCGATAGAACCAGGCGCGCGCTGCCGATCCGACTGACCATGCGTCTTAGGGCCGCCCCCGAAGCCGTATCGCTTGACCACGCCCGTGAAACCACGCCCTTTCGAGGTGCCTACTACGTCCACCCGGTCTCCTATCTCAAAGACATCCACCAGGACACGTTGCCCTTCTTCAATATCTTCGTCCTCTCGCAGACGGAACTCCCGCAGATGGCGCAAAGAGGGCAACTCATTGCGTGCCAGATGTCCTGTCTCGCCACCGCTTACTCGCTGCGGCTTCACTTCCCCAAAGCCCAGTTGAACAGCCTCATATCCATCCTGCTCGAGCGTCCTGACCTGGGTCACATAGCACGGCCCCGCCTCGACAACAGTCACAGGGATAGCCTCACCCTGCTCATTGAATATCTGCGTCATTCCGACCTTTCTGCCCAAGATTGTCTTCACACCAATACCTCCCCAGGAGACTACTCCCCGGGCAACAACCGCATCATCCCCGTGCTGGAAGGGACAGTTTATGAAGAGAGAGTAGACACCTCTCCTCCTACTCCGCCTCCTCCACCTGCTACAATTTAATCTCGATATCTACACCAGCCGGCAGATTAAGCCGCATCAAAGAATCGATGGTCTTGTTGTTCGGCTCAATGACGTCAATCAGCCGCTTGTGGGTACGGATCTCAAAATGCTCGTGCGAGTCCTTGTCAATGAAAGTCGAGCGACGAACGGTAAACCGCTCAATCCTGGTCGGCAGTGGCACAGGCCCCACCACTGTAGCACCTGTACGCTCCGCCGTCTCCACGATGCGCTTGGCTGATTCATCAAGCACGCGATGATCGTAAGCCTTCAACCGGATGCGGATCTTCTGCTTGGCCATACTCCGTCACCTAGTCCAATATCTTCGTGACGACACCTGCGCCGACGGTCAGGCCGCCCTCGCGGACGGCAAAACGGGAACCCTCCTCGACGGCAACCTGTTCGATCAACTCCACCTCCAGGTTGACGTTGTCACCCGGCATCACCATCTCAACCCCTTCCGGCAGGTGGATCTCTCCCGTCACATCCATCGTGCGGATAAAGAACTGTGGGCGGTAGCCTCTGAAGAAGGCCTTATGCCGGCCACCCTCGTCCTTCCGCAGCACGTATACCTAACTCATAAAGCGCCGGTGAGCCTGGATAGTGCCTGGGATAGCGACGACCTGACCTCGCTCCACTTCACCACGATCCACACCACGAAGGAGCAAACCGGCGTTATCGCCCGCCACGACCTTGCTGAGAATCTTATGGAACATCTCCATCGAGGTGACCACCGTCTTGCGGGGCCTCTCCTGCAACCCGACGATCTCGACCTCGGTCATTGGCAACATTGTACCACGATCCACACGGCCAGTGACAACCGTGCCCCGGCCCTTGATGGAGAACACATCCTCAATATACATCAGGAACGGTTTGTCCTCATCGCGCGCGGGCGTGGGGATGTAGTCGTCTATCACCCGCATCAACTCCCAGATGGACTGGTACTCCGGTGCGTCGGGGTCGGTGCTCTCGCTCTGCAGCGCCTTGATGGCACTCCCGCGCACGATGGGCGTCTCGTCGCCGGGGAAGCCGTAGCCGTCGAGCAACTCCCGTAATTCCAACTCGACCAGTTCTAGCAACTCTGGATCGTCCATCAGGTCTACCTTGTTCAGATAGACCACAACGGCCGGCACGTTCACCTGGTAGGCCAGAAGCACGTGCTCCCGCGTCTGCGGCATAGGGCCGTCCGCGGCCGAAACGACCAGGACCGCCCCGTCCATCTGTGCCGCCCCGGTGATCATGTTCTTGATGTAGTCCCGGTGGCCGGGGCAGTCAATGTGGGCATAGTGCCGGTTCTCCGTCTCATACTCGACGTGAGCGATGGCCACGGTCAGAATCTTCGTCGCGTCACGGCGGAACATCTTCACGTCGGCTTTCGCCACTTCTTCATAGGACTTGTATTCGGAAAGCCCTCTGAGGGACAAAACCCTGGTTATGGCCGCAGTGAGCGTCGTCTTACCATGGTCAATGTGCCCAATGGTGCCCACGTTGACATGTGGTTTTGTACGTTCATATTTTTGCTTCGCCATTTCTCACTCCTTTCGGATGATCTAACTATTGCACTTACCAGCCTCCGCCATGCACAATGGCGTCCATCCGCTGCTGATCTACCTCCGCATAATGATGAAATTCCATCGTAAATGTGCCCCGCCCTTGCGTTAGGCTACGCAGGCCGGTTGCATACCCGAACATTTTCGCCAGTGGAACGAAAGCGCGCATAGCCTGCACCCCACCTGCCCGAGACACCACTTCCCTGATCTCGGCTCCCCGAGCGTTCATGCCTCCCATCACTTCGCCAGTGTGCGCCTCCGGCACAACCGCCTCCAGGTCCATCACCGGCTCCAACAAGACTGGACCGGCCTTCTCTACCCCCTGGTTGAAGGCCATCGAACTGGCCACCTTGAAGGCCATCTCCGAGGATGTTTTCACATCCCACTCCGCGTCGAGCAACCTGACCTTCACATCCACCAATGGATAGCCGGCCAATACGCCGCTCTCCATCGCCTCGCGGCAGCCCCGCTCGATCGCCCCGACGAACTCCCGAGGCAAGGCCTGGCCCCGCATGACATTCTCAAATAGGAACCCACCTTCCTTTACCTCTCCCCATCCAGAGGGGGGTAGTGGCTCCACCTCCAGCCACACGTGGCCAAAGTGAGTTCGACCCCCGGCCTGCCGCTCGAACAATCCTTCACCCTCGGCCCGCCGCGTTACCGTCTCGCGGTAACTGACCCGCGGGCGGCTCACCCGTCCGCTCACACCGAACTCCCGCATCAGACGGTCGGTCAGAACCTCCAGGTGCAACTCCCCCATTCCCGAGATCAGCGTCTGCCCAGTATTCTCGTCAACCCGTACCACGAAGGTGGGATCTTCCTCAGCCAGCCTCCGCAATCCTTCGGCCAACCGATCCTGATCGGCAGCCGTTCTCGGTTCAAGAGCCACCGAGATGACTGGCTCCGGGAAAGAGATCGCCTCCAGGATAATTGGCCCGCTGGGCGCACATAACGTCTCTCCGGTGAAGGTGTTCTTCAGCCCCAGCGTCGCACCAATGTCTCCCGCGCCCAATTCCTGGACTTCCTCCCGGTGATCGGCAAACATACGGAGCAACTTGCCAATGCGTTCCCTGCACTGCTTGGTGGAGTTGATGATTCTCGACCCCACCTTCATCTTGCCGGAATAGACCCGGAAATAGGCCAACCGGCCCACGTAGGGATCACTTGCAATTTTAAAGACCAATGCCGCCAGCGGTACGTTTGGGTCCGCAGGGCGGGTTTCCACTTTCTGAGTATAGGGATTGAGCCCCTCTACTGGCGGAACGTCCAGCGGCGACGGCAGATAATCCACCACGGCATCAAGCAGAGGCTGAATGCCCTTGTTGCGCAACGCTGAACCACACAAGACCGGATTTAATTGCCCGGACAAGGTCGCCCGCCGCAGTGCCTGACGTAATTGAGCGGCCGATATCTCCTGCCCTTCCAAATAGAGCGTCGTCAACTCGTCGTCAGTTTCGACGATCTGCTCTATGGCCCGTTCCCGCGCCTCAAGCACCACGTCTTCTGATTCAGACGGTATCTCCACGACCTCAGGCAACGCCCCCAGCCCATCCGTCCAGACGGTGGCCCGCAGTTCCAAAAGATCCACTTCCCCTCGGAAACCAGACTCGCTCCCGATGGGCCATTGAATGGCGACCGGATTGGCGGCCAGTCGCTCGCGGATCGTCTCGACCGCGTGAGCGAAGTCAGCGCCCAACTTATCCATTTTGTTAATGAAGGCAATCAATGGCACACCGAATCTTTGTGCCTGTCGCCACACCGTCTCCGACTGTGGTTCCACTCCGGCTACCGCATCGAAGACGACGACGCCGCCGTCGAGGACACGTAGGCTACGTTGTACCTCAGCAGTGAAGTCAATGTGTCCGGGTGTATCTACAATGTTAATCTGATAGCCCCGCCAGAAGCAGGTCACTGCCGCAGCAGTGATCGTGATACCCCGCTCCCGTTCCTGAGCCATCCAGTCAGTGACCGTTGTCCCCTCATCCACATTGCCCATACGGTGGGTACGACCGGTGTAGAACAGAATGCGCTCAGTCGTCGTCGTTTTACCCGCGTCAATGTGGGCGATAATGCCGGTATTTCGAACACGTTCCAGAGAGTGATCACTTTTCATCATTCGTAAAACGTAATACGCAAGGCCACGTTTTACGCATTACATAGTCCTACCACCGATAGTGGGCAAAGGCACGGTTAGCCTCAGCCATCTTGTAGGTATCTTCCCTCTTCTTGACCGCTGCCCCGGTCCCACGCGCCGCGTCCATCAACTCATTAGCCAGTTTCACGGCCATGGATTTACCAGAGCGGCTACGCGTAGCGGCCATCAGCCAGCGCATTGCCAGGCTGGCTTGGCGACTTGGCGATACCTCCACAGGGATTTGATACGTGGAGCCACCCACGCGACGTGGCTTGACCTCTAGCACCGGCGAGACATTCCTCATCGCCTCTTCCAGAACTTCCAACGGAGGCCGCTTCATCCGATCCTGCACGATGTCCAACGCATCGTACATCACCCGCGTCGCTGTGCTCTTCTTCCCTGCCTTCATAATGCTATTGATGAACTGAGCCACCATCACACTGTTGTAGCGGACATCGGGCTTAGCCCTTCGCTTTGGCGGACGATACCGTCGGGGCATAATTGACCTACCTTAGCCTCTATCTTTGGGGCGCTTGGCCCCGTACTTGGAACGTTGTTGCACACGACCTTCCACGCCCGTTGCATCAAGAGCACCACGAACGATGTGGTAGCGTACGCCAGGCAGGTCTTTGACACGCCCCCCTCGCACCAACACGACCGAGTGCTCTTGCAACATGTGCCCCTCACCTGGTATGTAGGCAGTCACTTCGATACCATTGGTCAGCCGCACGCGAGCAATCTTCCGCAGTGCAGAGTTAGGTTTCTTAGGTGTCATCGTCCGCACCTGCGTACACACACCACGTTTCTGTGGTGCCCCTTTGGAACGACGGGTACGTCGCTGCTTGAAAGAGTTAAAAGTGTACAGCAACGCCGGCGACTTAGCCTTGCACAACTTGGGCTTTCTCCCTTTGCGAATCAACTGATTGATAGTGGGCACATCCACCTCCCCACGAACCCAGCGAAGAAGGCCACCCACCCATACCGATGGCCTCCTACACAACCCTCAATAATCATCTCTGCTTGTCAACCGGGAAGCAGGGGCTTTGGCTGCTCCCATTTCAATGAGCGCATATTCTACCACGAAATTGGCAGAAGTCAAACCACAACCGGAAATGCCACCTGGCATAATTACAGATGACTTCCACCCGATTCTGCTTTTCAGGTCGTGATTCGTAAACATGATGCACAGATTTCCAGTACGCCTGGTGTACTAACGTCCTCGCCCTCTTAGACTCAGGAGTCCCATACCTAATCTGGGAACCTTATTCTTCTCCTCATCCTTGCCGAAGTGTACCAC
>JAUWOI010000469.1 GCA_030612185.1 Anaerolineae bacterium | reverse complement strand
ATGTTCCCTCCTCTCTCCCCCCCATTGGAGGGGATGTCTCGCCCCTCTCCCCCCCAATGGGGGGGATGGAAGGGGGGGCTAACTTGCAGGCGCGCTCCAGCAGTCGCGCGTGCAGGTAGTGGATGTCGCCGGGGTAGGCTTCGCGGCCTGGTGGCCGGCGCAACAGCAGGCTCAGTTCGCGATAGGCGTTAGCGTGCTTGCTCAGGTCGTCGTAGACGATCAGCACGTCATGCCCCTCGTGCATCAGGAATTCGGCCATCGTGCAGCCAGCGTAGGGGGCCAGGTAGCGCAACGCGGGCGGGTCGTCGGGACTGGAGACGACGACGATGGTGTACGGGAGGGCCTCGTGGCGACGCAGCGTCTCGATGACGGCCAGCGTGGAGGACTTTTTCTGGCCGATGGCGACGTAGACGCACGGCACGCCGCTGCCACGTTGGTTGAGGATGGCGTCCACGGCCAGGGTTGTCTTGCCCGTCTGCCGGTCGCCGACGATCAGTTCGCGCTGCCCGCGTCCGATGGGCACGAGCGCATCCACGGTCTTCAGGCCGGTGTGTAAGGGTGTATCTACCGGCGCTCGTTCGACGATGCCCGGTGCGTCACGCTCCAGGTAGTGGAACTCCGTCGCGTTCACCGGTCCGCGTTCGTCCAGGGGCTCGCCCAGCGGGTTGACCACCCGGCCCAGCAGACTGTGTCCCACCGGCACACGCAGCCGTTCGCCGGTGGAGGTGACCAGGTCGCCGCCTTGGATGCCCTCGTCGGGGCCGAGCAGGATCACGTCAATGAGGGCGTGGTCGAGGTTGAGGATGAGGCCCCGCACGCCGGTAGGAAAGGTCAGCAGTTCGTCGGTGCGCGCGTGGGGCAGGCCTGAGAGCGTGGCCACCCCGTCGCCGACGTGCTGCACCGTGCCTACGTCGTGGAAGCGCACCTGGCTGACCAGTTGGCCGGCCTGCTGGTGGAGCGCCTGGAGCAGCGAGACCATGTCGGGTCGCACACTTTGCTCACTCACCGGCCATGCGCTCCTTGAGTGCCATTGAGACGGTTTCGCGCAACTCGGCCAGTTGTCCGCCGATGGAGTGATCCACCAACGTGTCGCCCAGGCGCACCTTTATCCCGGCGGCCAACGAGGGGTCGGTCTTCAACTCCAGGTTCACGTGGCGGTCGGCCAGCGCGGTGAAGGTGCGGGCCAGCAACCCCTGCTGTTCCGGCGAGAGGGGGCGCGCGGTCGTCACGTAGGCCGTGGGGGTGCGGTCGCCCAGCGAACGCCGGAACGTCTCCACCCGCTCCATCTCGCTGCGCCCTAGTTCCCAGATACGGTCGCTGAGTTGCTGTACCAGCGTCTCGTGCACTTCCGGCGGCGCTGTGCGACCGATCGCCCAGCCACTGATCTCCAGGATGGCGTCCAACAAGTCGTCGTGGGATTCATCCACTGTCTGTTGTTGCAGCCGGTGAGCGTCGGCGTGGGCCTCGACCATGAAACGTTCGACCTCGGCCTGTGTCTCTTGTAGGAGCGCCTTTCGCTCGGCCTCCGCCTGTTCCCGCGCCGTGGCGATGATGGCGGCTACTTCCTCGTCAGCGTGTGCCAACCGTGTCTCCAGTTCGGCGTGCAACCTGGCTGCCTCCTGGCGCTCCTGTACCGACTCGTGGGCCAACTGTTCTTTCTCGGCCTCGCGTTCTTTCACGCTGCGCATCACCGGCCGGAAAAGAAGATAGTAGAGCGCCGCGACCAGGGCCAGGAAATTGATGATTTGAAAAGCGATTGTCCAAATGTCCAGATTTAGCATCCGCTAGCCCCTAGAAGAAACGATCGAGCAGTGGGTTGGCGAAGATCAGGATCAGACAGATCAGTAACACGTAAATCGCCGTCGACTCCAACAATGCCATTGAAATGAGCAGTGTCGTGCGCAGGTCGTTGGCGGCCTCGGGTTGACGGGTCATCCCTTCTAGTGCTTTGACCACCGCCCGTCCCTCGGCAAGCGCCGGGGTGATCGTGCCCAGCAAGATGCCCACACCCGATACGATGATGGTGACTACAGTGATCAATGTTCCAGGGTCCATCTCTGCCATGTGTGAATTTCCTCCTTGTTCGTAGATTCGTAAATTCGTAGATTCGTAAATCCGTAGGTTCGTGATTGGTCATTGGTTATTCGTTGGCCTCCAATGCCGCGCCGATGTAGACGGCGGCCAGGACGGTGAAGATGTAGGCCTGCAGAATGCCGGTGAGCATACTGAAGGCGATCAGTGGCAGTGGCGCGATCAACGGCACCAGCGCGAAGACGACCGCCACGATCAATTCGGTACTGATGATGTTACCAAAGAGTCGCAAGGTGAGTGACAGGGCACGGCTGACGTGGCTGATCAGTTCCATAGGCAGCATGAAGATCGGCGAGGCCATGTCTTTGAAGTAGCCCCACAGCCCCTTAGCACGGATGCCGAAGTAATAGACCGAAAAGAAGACGACCAACGATAGTGCCACCGGCGTATTGATGTCGCGCGTTGGGGAGACCACAGCGGGTACGACGCCGATGACGTTGGCAACGGCTATGAAGATGGTCAACGCTCCCAGGAACGGTATGTACGGCTCGACGGGTCGTCCCATCACGCTGGAGACGGTGCCAATCAGAAAGTCTACTATCATCTCCAGTACCGCTGGCCAGCGCCGGCCCACCACGGCCGCTGCTCCCACAATGATGGCCATCATGATCCAGGTCGAGATGACTGTGTCGCGCACCGGGATGCCGAAGATGGTGAACACCACCTGGGGGAAAAAGTCTTCCATATCTCAACCCCTATAACAGCGGATAACAGGACGGCAACGGATTTCAGCGCTCCGAACGCGCACGCAAGTGCGCACTACAAATGGTTCCCCAGCGGGCCAACCACAGGCCAGCGAAGGCCAGCAGGGCGGGCAGGATACCGTACTGCAGTGCGGCGATCAGCAGGCCGGCGGCCAGGCCCCAGCGCAGCAGCGTGCTCCCCAGAACCCAGGCCACGGCGTGGCCTGGCGCGGAGGGTTGCAGGCTGGCCACCGTCCACCACAGAGCCAGCCCGTTCAACGCACCCACTGCACCGCCGGCAAACAGCCACAATACAACCATCAATCTGTCTCGTACCTCTGTTTCTCTTGTTCGACACGTCGCTGATCGCGGGCGATCTCGCGCCGGATGGCACGTGCCACGTTGTAGAAGCCTGTGACGATGCCCAGTATCAGCAGCCCCAGGGTGAAGGCGTAGCCCGTGTCCAGCCAGCGATCCAGAAAGTGCCCCAGTAGTACCCCGCCGAAAATTGGCAGTGCCAGGTCCCACCCCAGCGACGTCGCCGCCAGCGCGGTGCTCCAGACGTCCCGATCATTTTTCTTCATCACCTTCATCACCTGCGTCCCACACACCTCCGGGCTGTGACTGCATGGCCGTGAGCAATGTCTGGGCCAACCGGTCGAAACGCGTGTTCTCTGAGACTTCCGAAGTCTCTGAGACTTCGGAAGTCTGGGCCAGACCGCTGGTGAAAATCGTCGCGCCGTCACGATCCACCTGCAATATGCCTGCCTCCAGGTCCAGCGTGTGTTCGCCCGATTCGTCGGCGTAGCGCAGCGGGGCGGTGACACTCTCTGCCAGCAGCGGCGCGTGGCCGGGGTAGATGCCGATGCCGCCGCCGTCGGCCAGGTGGGCCTGTACCCAGGCTACCCCCTCCACATCGAGCAGCGTTTTGGCCGGCGTCAACACCGTCAGACGTAGCGACTTGATCACCCCTTGTCCCCTTGTCTCCTTTTCTCCTTGTCTTCTTGTCTCCCTATCCCCTTGTCTCCTTGTCTTAGATTCCCTCTTCCCCCTTCCCCCCTCCATC
>JAUWOI010000232.1 GCA_030612185.1 Anaerolineae bacterium | reverse complement strand
TTACCGAGAAGGAAAAGAACATGAAGAACGGCATCATAAAGCAGAACATGATCATCCACGGCTGGAGATAGTAGACTTTCATATCTTTGACGGTCACGGCCCAGGCCTGGGCCAGTTCGTCACGCAATCGTTGTAGCCATCCGTCTTTCATCGCCGACCTCCCATCCCCCGCCGTCGGGGCTTGCTTTCCTCTGCTTTGTGTTGCACCGTGCCCACCTGCTGGCCTGTGATCTCCAGGAAGACGTCCTCCAGGCTCGGCCCCAGCGTGCTCAGGCTGACCACCCGCAGATCGTGTGAGCGGGCATAGTCCATCACCTGGGGTAGAAGCGCCGACGGGTCCTGGGTGTACAGCCGCCACTTGTCGCCCATCTTGACCGAAGTAGTCACCCCCGGCAGCGCGGATAGCGGTTCGCCGTGCGTCTGGCCGTCCGGCTCCAGCGCTACCTCCACCGATTGCACCCGCCGGAAGGCCTGCTTGAGTTGCTCCGGGGTGTCAATCGCTGCGATCTGGCCGTGGTTGATGATAGCGACTCGGTCGCAGAGTTGGTTGGCCTCCTCGATCTGGTGCGTAGTCAGAAAGATGGTGGTCCCTTCGGCTCCGCTTCCCTCGGCTGCGCTCGGGACAGGCAGGGCAGGCCCCTCGGCGTTCAGTTGGCGGATCAAATCCTGGATAGCGCGGGTACTCTGGGCGTCCAGGCCCGGCGTCGGTTCGTCCAGGAAAAGGAGTGTTGGCTTGTGAATTATGGCCATGGCGATGCTCAACCGGCGGCGCATACCCTTGGAGAAGTCTTGCACCTTCACGTCCCGCTTCTCCCACAGGCCAAAGGTCTCCAACAGTTCCCGTGCCCGTGCCGCCTGCTCGCCCCGACCTACGCGGTAGATCCGGGCGGTGAACATCAGGTTGTCCCAGGCGGTCAGTTCGGTGTAGACGTTTGACTCCTCCGGCACCAGTCCCATCCGCCGCTTGACCGGGTAGGCATCGTGGGCCAGGTCGTGGCCGTTGATGAGGATGCGCCCTTCGGTCGGCTCCAGCAGCGTGGTCAGCATGCGCTGGGTGGTCGTCTTGCCCGCGCCGTTGGGGCCGAGGAAGCCGAAGACCTCGCCTTGATGCACCTCAAAGTTGACGTGGTCCACCGCCAGCACGCCTGATTCCGGGCGGCCGTAGTACTTGGTCAGGTTTTTTACTTCAATCGCATTTGTCATAGGTTCTCTCCATTCTTCATCTTGAATCAGGCTGACGCTGCCCCGCGCCCCATCCTTGGGGCAGCACTTTGAGCAGCCGGTAGGCCTCGTTGATGTCTTGAGCAGTGAGCAGGCCCACCACGCGATCCCGTTCGACCACCGGCACGCTGCGCAGCCGGGCGGCGCTCATTTGCTCTTGCACCTCGACGAGAGTCTCTCCGGGGCGGGCGATGGGGAACTGGCGGCGCATCATCTGGCCCACGAGGGTGTCCGCTCCCTGCTTGTGCAGGGCCGAGAGCACGTCCCCTTCGGTGAGCATCCCCACCAGGCGGTCGTTTTCCAACACCGGGAAATCGGCCTGGAAGCCCTGGAGGATCAGTTCCACTACTTTGGCCATCGTATCTGTGGGGGTCAGGGTCTGCACCGGGTGAGACATCGCCTGGCGCACCTGCATATCCTCCAGCACGCTCTTCACCTCCACCATTCTACCCTCTTGACCTGCGCCCAGATAGACAAAGATGGCGATGAAAATCAGGGTAAAGCCACCGCCCATAAAGCCCCACAATCCCAGCAGCATCGCCAGTCCCTGGCCCATGAGGACGGCGATGGCGGTGGCCCGGGCATAGTCCATTCGCATGGCCAGGAATGCTCGCAGCACCCGCCCGCCATCCATAGGAAAGGCCGGTAACAGGTTGAACAGGCCCAGAGTCAGGTTGGCCGAGACCAGGTAGGCGATCAGCCCGCGCCAACTCACCGTGCCCAGCACCTGGAAGAGTTCCTCCACCCCCATCGTGGAACGGATTCCCAGGGGCAGGCAGATCAAGATGAGCAGGATGGCGATGGCGATGTTGGTCAGTGGTCCGGCCAGTGCCATCTTGAGTTCCTGGGCCGGCTTTGCCGGCATCTCTTCCATCTGCGCCACCCCGCCGATGGGGAGTAGGGTGATCTCCCGCACCGTCACACCGTAGCGCATGGCGGTGAGGCTGTGGGCTAACTCGTGCAGGGTGACGCAGGCAAAAAGGAGTACTGTGACCACGACGCCGAACAAGGCCCCGGTCATCCCCTCGCCCGCCTGCACCCCCCAGCGGTAAGCCGCCCAGATCAGGATAAGGGCGAAGGTAAAGTGTACCTTCACCTCAATCCCCTTGACGCTGAATAGTTTGATAGATCCTTTCATGGTAATCTGCCTCCTTTTACAGATGTGGTATTAAAAACGGTGTCCGCTGCTTGTATTCCTGGTATTTCGATCCAAAGCGCTCCTCTAACTTCCTTTCTTCGATCACCTTGAGATACACCACGAGCAAAGTTGCAAAGAGCATTGTCAATCCGACGGCAGAGAGCGAACCCATCCAGATACTGATGCCGGTGTAAAAAAGATCGGCGCCCAAAGCCATTGGATTGCGGCAGTGAGCATACGGGCCTTGCACGATCAGTTCTTGGGTCGCGAAAACTGGGATTCCCTCGCCCAGCGCGAACTGGGCTTGCACGAACCACATGGCAAACAGCCATCCTGGAACGACGAATAGCAGGCCAACGACAAGATTCACCGGCCCGCAGGTAAAACGAGGTAACTGCAACCGTTGATCGAGAGCGGACGCGGTTGCGACGAGAGATAACGGGGCCACGACCATGAACACGATGCTCTCGGCAACTATGGCAACGGCTCGTTGTTTCGCGCCGTACTGACGTTCAATCTGTTTCTGGGATCTGTTAGCAGCCACCCGCTTGCCCTCTCATACACGATACTCCACGAACCTGGCCAAGGGATTTCTCTCTGAACCGGTCGAGGTTGCCAGCCGAAAATGCTCCGCCCCCAGGAACAGCCGCTGCCTCTCTTCCGACGCGCGCAGGATGAGCGAGCCGTCCATCTGTGTGCGGTGGCAGCGAATGGCGGCCATCTTTGTCTCCCACACTGCCGACACGTCCACCGCCAGCGTCACCGCCTCGTCGGGTATGGCCTGTAACATTAACCTAACCGGATTTCAATCTGGGAATGATAAAAGGCGTCCTCTTTTTGTACTCGACATACTCGTCCCCATATCTTTGCTCAAGCTCCTGCTCCTCGATGAACTTTATGTACGACAGTATGATGGCCGAAAAGATAAACACCATAACCACCGAACTTGGCGAACCAATAAAGATGCTGATACCAAAATAGAAATTCACGAGACCAAAAGCCAGCGGATTTCGACAATAGGAATAGGGCTTTTGAACCACAAGTTTCCGAGTAGCCATTAAAGGCATAGGGGTTCCTTTGCCAATTTCTCTCTGCGCCTTGATCGTCCACAAAAGGAAAAAAACGCCTAGCACGGTCAAGACTGAGCCAACAATTACCCTGATGGTAACATTGGCAAAGGTAGGCCAATTGAACCACTTGTCCAAAACGAAGGTCGGTATCAAAAAGAGCAAAGCCGGAAAGAGACCGAAAAAGACGAAAATGGGAGGAATTGTTGCAGCCAATCGCCTTTTTGGGGAAAGAGGTTTATTTGATGCTTGCACAATCTTGTCAACAAGTTTCATGTGACGCTCCTTTGCCTTTCACACCGGCGGCCAGGTGAGGAGCACCTGGGGCCGCAATTCCCGAACAGGTGGGCAGTCCAACACCATCTCACTCCTCATAGAATTTGCACGGCCAGTATGCGCATCTGCCCGGCGGCGGAGATGGCGCGCACGGCATCGGCCGGCACGACGACCAGCGAGCCAGTCTGGAGTTCGGCCTGCTCATCGTCCACGCGCAGGTGCCCCTGTCCCTCGACGACGTAGTACAACACGGTGGCGGCGGACATCTGGCACGGCCCGACCGATTGGCCAGCCGCCAGGTTCAGCAGCAATGCGCGCGCTTTGGCGGCATCAATCAGTGGTGTTGGCGTTATGCCCACGCCGTCGGGCAAAAAGTCCTTCAGGTCTTTCGTTTCGACGATCTGAATGGTCATCAATCTCTCCTGTTTGCATCTGCGCTGTTATCAGGACTTCATCCGCCAGCCCAGCGCGTCATCCCGCGGGCAGGCCTCGATGCAGGCCCCGCAGGCGAAACAATCAGCGTGGATTTTCTTGCCGGCGTAAAAGTCGGCCATCGCCTGGGAAGGGCAGGCTTTGACGCACAACTGACATTCCTTGCACGCTTCGCGGTTGATGCGGGGGCGGAACAGGCTCACCTGCTCCACCAGCCAGCCCAACAGCCCGAAGGGACACAGAAAGCGGCACCAGGGGCGGTAGATGAACAGGCTGGCGATGAGCACCCCGGCCGAGAACAACCCGATCCCCAGGAGCCTGTCCTGAGCCTGTCGAAGGATAAAGTTGAAAGAGAAGAGTTGGAACGGGTCAATGAGACCGATCCAATCCAACCCGGCGGCGACCAACCCTGCGACCAGCGCCACGAAGGCGACGATGCGCACGCTGTTGGATAGCCAGAAGGGTGGCTTCCACTTGGGCAGCGGTACGCGGTGGAGCAGGTCCTGCAATAGCCCCAACTGGCAGCCCCAGCCACAGATAGACTTGTTGGACACCCAGACCATCAGCAGCAGGAAAACCAGCATGGCGGTGACGGGCAGCACAAGTTGGTGTTTCACCAGGGCTGCGGTGAGCAGCGTGCGCAGCGAAGAGACGGGATTAGGGTTCAGGCCCCCCGGAATGAGAAAGCCGAAGATGAACCCAAAGACCAGCACGCTGCCGATGAGGAACGCGATTCGCACTTTAGACGTCACCTTGCGGCGCTGCAAGAGGAGGGTGGCGACGATGACGACGACGATCCACAGAACGAACTTTACCAGAACCAACGGATTTAGAGTCATTTGATCGGGCATGGGGATACCTCCGGGTTACAATATTTTTGTGGCTTTGGTGGGACGCGGGGTTTTGACCACCAGAAAGATGATTTTCATCTGTAACTTTCTCCTCTCCACAAGCAGAACGACCACCTTGTTGCTATCAGTGTAGCAGAAAGGCGGTCGTCTGTCTACGACAAAAGTCACATTTGGAGTGGTACGTTTCGGGCAGGGCGCGCAACGCGCGCCCTGCCACGTTTGCCAAGTGTGAACTCTAGTGACGAATCACGAGGGGCAGGAATACCTCGAAGTTGCCACCGCCCTGACCGGTGGTCATGGCCCATACGGAGAAGTGATTGATCTGCGCAGTCACCCGGTTGTTCTCTGTGTCCACTGTGAAACTCGCCACCTTGGTCCACGAATGGGTGTTGGTGGAGAAATAGGCCGGTGACAGGTCATCCTCGCTCACTCCCTGCCTGGCCAGATCATCCTCGGTGTAGTAGAAACTGATGGTCACGTTCTGGTTGAAGGCGGAGGTGACTTGGCGGTTGTTGCTGTCGAAGGCGTGGATGGCGTAGCCGTAGCCGAAGGGCCGGGCGGTGAGCGTGTTGGCCAGTTCCTCGACCAGGGGGGTGATCACCAGTTTGACCGTTCCGGTGATGCCCAGTGCTCCGGCCGGGATGTTGATCTCGGTGCCGTCGTCCATGGCGACCATGACCGGACGGCTGGCGTCGAAGTGGATCGTCAGTGCGTCGGGCAGTTCGATGTCGTTGAGGGAGAGAGACATGTCCTGGGTGGCGGTCGGTCCGGTCATGTCCACCGTGTAGTCCTGCATAGTGTCGTAGAACGTCGTATCGTCGTACCGGTACGAGGCTCCCAGGTGCCACACCGTGCCGGTGATCACGTTGAGCCGGTAGCGCCCCTCAGGGTCGGTCATACCGCCGGTGTGCGCCCCGCTCTCTGACCAGCCCCACACCCAGGCACCCGGGGCGGGGTTGCCGTCTTGGAACACTGTGCCGGTGATCACGCCGTCACTGGTCCGGAACTGCAGTATCACGTCGGCGGGGGATGAGGGGGAGACAGTCACCTGTTGCATCTCCGGCTGGACGTAGCCCCACTCCTCCGGGGCGCCGCCACCAACTTCGTACTCTCCGGCTGGGACGTTGATCTCGAAGTAGCCCTCGGGAGGCCGGCTGTCGCTGCCAGTGTCAATGCGGGCGCTGGTCTCCGTGCGCTCCCGGTGGGCCCAGGCCCAGCCGTGGTCCAGCCCTGAACCGTCAGGCCGCTTGAGGTAGCCTGTGATGAGGGAGTCCGCCTCCACCAGCGTGAAGTTCATGATGAACGTATCCTCTGCCTCGATAGTCACCCGGCTCTCAGGCGGTGGACTGTTGACGTACTCTTCGTTCATCAGCCAGTAGCCCAGGTTCCAGGTGCCGGCGGCCACGTTCAACTCATACGTGCCATCGGGGTTGATCATGGTACTCTGCCAGGCTCCGCCCATCTCGCTCATAGCGAAGACCTCGCCCTGCAAGTCCGTGGCCGGGGTGCCATCCGCCTTGCGGAACTGGCCCACGATGCGGGCGTTATTGGGCACCACGGTGATACGTACCTGCACAGGATCTCCGGCCGCGGTGACCACCACCCGTTGTTCGGTGCGCTCCCGATAGGCCGTAGCCACGGCCTGCACCGTGTCCAGAGCATCTACCGTCGCGCTGGGTTGAGACTGTATGGTTGCGTTTTCCTCGCCCATCGGGGTGTAGTTACTCTCAGGCGGCAGCCCGACGCCAACCCAGTATGTGCCGGAGGGCACGTGGATGGTGAAGCGCCCGCCGTCCACCGGCGCGCCGGCCACTGGTGGGCCCATCCCCTGGCGGGCATAGGACCAGCCGTACACGTCGGTCAGGACGTCGCCTGTCTCGTTCACGACCAGCCCCTCAATGCTGCCGGCGGCTTCCTGGAGTACGAAATCCACGTCGGAGACGGTCTCATCCTCGCCCAGGGTGGCGCGCTGGGGTGGTTGTCCGGTGATGTAGGT
>JAUWOI010000328.1 GCA_030612185.1 Anaerolineae bacterium | reverse complement strand
GGGGTGAAGGTGCAGTTCCGCGACGCCTCCCATCTGTGGGGCCGCTCGATCTACGAGACCGAAACGACCCTGCGGGACGAACTGGGCGACCCGTGTTTCCGCATTGCCAGCATCGGGCCGGCCGGTGAGCGACAGGTCAGGTTCGCTTGTGTGAGCAATGACTATTCGCGCCAACTTGGGCGCGGCGGTCTGGGTGCCGTCCTCGGTTCCAAGCGGGTCAAGGCCATCGCCGTGCGTGGCACGCGCACCCTTCGGCTGGGCTCACCGCCACGCCTGCCACGAGAGTACTCTCGCAGTGGAGTACTCGCGGTGGCAGGGCATGCCACACCAGTGGCCGATCCCGAGACGTTTATGGCTGCCGTAGACGCAGCCCTGAAACAGATCTTCCAAAACGAGTGGGTGGATCACAAACGACAGCACGGGACGATAGGGTCGCTGGATGGTCTCCACACACTGGGGATCGTCCCGGTTGCCAACTTCACGCGGTGAGTAATCATACTGATGAGGAAAAAATGACCGATTGGTATCGTTTGGAAGGAGCAGAGGTACTGTCTACTCTGGAGACCCGCCTTGGACATGGGCTTACCCAGGCCGAAGCCCAACGCCGCCTGGCCGAGCATGGGCCTAACGAATTGATCGAGCGCGGTCTCAAGAGTCCCTGGCGCATCTTGTGGGAACAACTGACGGCGGTGATGGTTGTCATCCTGATCGTTTCCGCCGTCAGCTCGGCTTTCCTGGGTGACTACAAAGACGCAATCGCCATCATGGCCATCGTGGTGTTGAACGCCATCCTGGGATTCACCCAGGAGTACCGGGCCGAGAAGGCCATGGCGGCCCTGAAAAAACTGGCCGTGCCCACGGTAAAGGTCCGGCGTGATGGACAGGTGCGCGAGATATCGGCCCGGGAACTGGTGATGGGAGACGTCGTGCTGTTGGAAGCCGGGGTGCTGGTACCGGCCGACGGCCGCCTGGTGGAGTGCATAAACCTGCGCACCCAGGAAGCGGCCCTGACTGGCGAATCGGAACCGGTAGAAAAGCATCATGACGTGCTCGCTGGGCAGGACTTGCCCCTGGGTGACCGAAAGAACGTGGTCTACATGGGCACCGTGGTGACCTACGGGCGAGGACTGGCCGTGGTCACCGAGACCGGGATGGACACGGAGTTGGGGCACATCGCTGAGATGATCCAGACGGTGGAGCGCGAGCCGACGCCCCTCCAGCGACGACTGGAGCAGTTGGGGCGGGGACTGGCGATAGCCGCCCTGGCGATCGTGGCGGTGGTTGTTGCCCTGGGACTGCTCCGTGGCGAGGACGCGCGTTTGATGTTCCTCACGGCCATCAGCATGGCGGTAGCGGCCGTGCCAGAGGGCCTCCCAGCCGTGGTCACCATCGCCCTGGCGTTGGGTGCCCAGCGGATGCTTAAACGGCAGGCTCTCATCCGCAAGCTGCCGGCAGTGGAGACTCTGGGCTCGGTCACCGTCATCTGCTCCGACAAAACCGGCACCCTGACCGAAAACCGGATGACCGTAACCGTGCTGGACGTGATGGGCGAAACGCAGCGCGTGGAAACCTTGTTGCGCAAGGGAGTCCCCGTGCTGAGCGCTGAGCTGACAGCAGGGGAGAGGCCACAGGTCCGCAGCCTGGGGTTGCTGGTCAAAGCCGCGGCCCTATGCAACGATGCCTCGCTGGTGGCGACCGACGAGAGCAGCGACGAGTACCAGGCTATCGGGGACCCGACCGAAGGATCGTTGGTAGTGGCGGCCGCCCAACTTGGTCTCCTGAAGTCACAACTTGACGAACGTTGGCCGCGCGTCGCGGAGGTTCCCTTCACCTCCGAGCGTAAACGTATGACCACCATTCACCGTTCGGCTGAGCGCGTCTCGACTGAACTCGACGAAGTCTCACGCCGAAGCCAGTCCAACGTCTCTCCAGACCAGACCGACGCCCCCTGGCGGGACGCCCCCTTTGTGGCTTTCTGCAAAGGCGCAGTAGATGGGATGCTGGAGATCACCGGTCAGGCCTGGGCTGGCGACCAGGCGGTGCCGTTGACGGACGACTTGCGCCAGCGCATCCTGGCTGCCAATGACCGGCTGGCCCAGGATGGTCAGCGCGTGCTGGGTGTAGCGTTCCGCCCGTTATCCGCTCAACCTGTGACCGCCGATGAAGCCGAGTTGGAACGAGAGATGACCTTCGTTGGCTTGGTCGGCATGATTGACCCGCCGCGCCCTGAGGTGAAGGACGCCGTGCAGATCTGTAAGGCCGCTGGCATTCGCCCGGTGATGATCACCGGCGATCACCCCCTGACGGCCCAGCACATCGCCCGGGAACTGGGCATCGCCGCCGCTGATCGGGCGTTGACGGGGCAGGACCTGGCCCGTATGTCGGTGGAGGAATTGGAGAATATCGTAGAAGAGGTGCCGGTCTACGCCCGGGTCTCCCCGGAGCACAAACTCAAGATCGTCCAGGCATTACAAGACCGGGGGCACATCGTTGCCATGACCGGCGACGGCGTCAACGACGCCCCAGCCCTTAAGAAGGCGGACATCGGGGTGGCCATGGGCATCACCGGCACCGACGTCTCCAAGGAGGCGGCCGACATGGTGCTCCTGGATGACAATTTCGCCACCATCGTGAGCGCCGTGGCAGAGGGGCGGGTCATCTACGACAACATCCGCAAGTTCATCAAGTACACTATGACCTCCAACTCGGGCGAGATCTGGGTTATGCTGCTCGCTCCCTTTTTGGGCATGCCGTTACCATTGTTGCCGTTGCAGATCCTGTGGGTCAACCTGGTGACCGACGGACTGCCTGGGCTGGCGCTGACGTTGGAACCGGCCGAACGGGACACCATGCGCCGCCCGCCTCATCACCCCCAGGAGAGTATCTTCGGACGGGGGATGGGGCGGGACATCCTGTGGGTGGGCCTGCTCATGGGATTGGTCTCCCTGGGCATGGGGTTCTGGGCCTGGAGTACCGGCCGGCCGAGTTGGCAGACCATGGTCTTCACCACGCTGACTCTGTCCCAGATGGGAAATGCTCTGGCCACCCGTTCGGGCCGGGACTCGCTGTTCAAGATTGGGTTGCTCTCGAACAGAGCCTTGCTGGGTACAGTGTTGCTGACGTTTGTTTTACAAATGAGTGTGGTGTACGTTCCTTTCTTGCAGAATCTGTTCAAGACTGTCGCCCTGCCCCCCGTTGACCTGGTCATCAGCCTGGCGCTGAGCACGGTGGTCTTCTGGGGCGTGGAATTGCAGAAGTGGCTGCTGCGACGTAATGGCTGACGAGAAGAGTACCTGATGAATACGACCTGGTCGACCACCACACGTGTTCTGGTGATCGCTGTCATCCTGCTGGGAGCGGTCTGGTTTGCGGTTATGGCGAGTCCGCTGCTCAACGCCCTGGTAATCTCTGCCTTGTTGGCCTATCTGCTGGACCCCGTGGTTCGGTTGCTCATGCGCCGAACCCGGCTGAACCGTTCCCTGGCCGCCGTAATCGTCTATCTGCTTTTCCTCCTGATATTGGCCAGCATTCCGGCCACGCTGGGTGCGGTCGCCGTGGATCAGTTCCGCCACATCGAGGCGGACTTTGCGGCAGCGGTAGATGCGCTGAGGCAGTGGCTGTTTCAACCTATAGACGTCCTCGGCTATCAACTTCACCCGCGAGCCCTGTTGGACAATCTGGAACAGTTTGCTGGCAACGCGCTTGCTACCCTGTCGGGCGGCTCGCTCGACGTTGTGTCCGAGGTGACCACCAACCTGCTGTGGGGGCTTGCGATCCTCGTCAGTCTATACTATTTCCTCAAAGATGGCCACAGGATCAAACCGTGGCTGGTGGGGTTGGCGCCGGGTGAATACCAGGCTGAGGCGCGGCGATTGCTCGACGAGATTGACAGAGTGTGGGGCGTGTTCCTGAGGGTGCAGATATTGATTTTTGTCGTCCTGGCAGTCCTTATGGCGGCTGGTACCTTTCTGGTGATCTGGCTGTTCCAGACGGATTTGTTGGGGCTGTCGCCTTTTGGGTTAATCCTGTTGTTGATCTTGATCTACGCCGCCGTCCAGCAAGTGGACAACCTGTGGTTGCGCCCTCAACTGATGGGCAAGCAACTCCGCCTGCATCCAGGATTGGTATTCGTCGGCCTGCTCGGAGCGCTGGGACTGAGTGGCGTGTTGGGAGCGATTGTCGTGGTGCCTTGTTTGGCTACTGCGAAAGTGGTTGGTAGATACGTCCATCACAAGTTGCTGGGACTTTGCCCGTGGCCGCCGGAGCACCTGGATGCGATCGGCGAGGAGAAGCGAAAAGATGATGTTGCTGACCAGGGAGAACCAAAGCCCAATTACGATAATCTGCATCCAGAAGGAGGAAAACCGGTGTCAGAGATGAGGATAATTCACTTGAATGTAAACGGACAGGCAGTCGAGGCCCAGGTTGACCCCGCAATGTCGCTCCTTGTCTTTCTGCGGGAGGAACTGGGGCTGACCGGCGCTAAAGACGGCTGTTCGGAGGGGACGTGCGGCGCTTGCACGGTCATCGTGGATGGCGAAGCCAGGCGGTCTTGCTTGTTGAAGATGAAACGGATGGACGGGCGTAGCGTGGAGACTATCGAGAGACTTGCCCGAAGCGACTCTACGGAGCAACCCGATAAATCTCCAAATCTAAAATCCCCAAATCCTCAATCCCTACATCCGCTGCAATACACAATGGTACGCGAAGGAGCCATCCAGTGTGGATTCTGCACGCCGGGGATGGTGATGGCTGGCAAGGCGCTGCTGGACAAGAATCCCGCCCCCTCGGTAGAGGAGATCAAGAAAGCCCTCAAGCATAACCTGTGCCGTTGCACGGGCTACAGGCCCATCATCGTCGCCATTCAGGAGGCGGCCCGTTTGCTCCGCGATGGCGTGAAGCAAGTGCCGGCCGGCGAACTCTACCCGGCTGAAGACCAGGTCGTCGGGCGGGGCGTGGCGCGGGTGGACGGCGTGGACAAGGTCACCGGATGGCTCAAGTACTCCGCCGACCTCCACGTAGAGGGCATGCTCCACGCTAAAGTGCTCCGTGCCGCGTATCCGCACGCCCGCTTGTTGAGCGTGGACACCTCGGCCGCCGAATGTGCGCCTGGCGTGGCGGCGGTGCTCACGGCCAGAGACGTGCCCGGCAGGAACCGTTTTGGCATCATCCGCAAGGATCAGCCGGTCTTTGCCGAGGACCGCGTGCGTTACCTGGGCGAGGTCGTGGCCGCTGTGTACGCGGAGAGCGAGGCTGAGGCTGAGGCGGCGCTGTCCCTCATCCGGGTTGAATATGAGCCTCTGCCGGTGATCGAAAATCCCCAGCAGGCGCTCGCCGAGGGCGCGACTGTCATTCACGAGGATAATGAGAGTGGCAATCTGGTTTGTCACATCCCCATCCGCAAGGGCGACGTCAAAAAAGGGTTTGCCGAGGCGGACGTGATTATCGAAGGAGAGTATTTCACGCCGTCCATCGAGCACGCCTACCTGGAGCCGGAGGCCGGGCTGGCTGTACCTGAGGTGGAACTCCCCT
>JAUWOI010000529.1 GCA_030612185.1 Anaerolineae bacterium | reverse complement strand
CTTTTGTAGATCTTGCCTTTTGTAGCGCTCTTCATCCCGCCTCCCACAATCTGTCAGAATTGGGACACTATAGCAGAGAAACCCTCAACTGCCAAATTGCCTTGTAGAGACAAAGGAACAAAACCGTTACAAATCTTGCAGCCAAAAACCGCCTAAACTGAACTGATTTTCACCACCCTAGCCTAATGCTGTGATCGAGATAGCTAATTGACTCTGAAAGGGTTACTACTCACGCTCCCCGTGGTGCGTCATTCCGAGCGAGCGTAGCGAGTCGAGGAATCTCTACTTGCGATGGCAAGCGTGACCCCGACAGGAGATTCCTCGACTCCCTTCAGTCGCTGCGCTCCTTTCGGTCGCTCGGAATGACGGTGGTTGAGTAGTAACCTGAAAGGAGGAAAGGGCTTGATCCCGATCCGACCCCCTATCTGTCCCCCCACATCTCGCGGATTGCATCACGGCCTTGCTCTACGTACTCGAGATTTGTCTCAAAACTGAACCCACCGCCGTAGCCCGCTGCCCGCAGTTTGCGCAGGATGGCCGCGAAGTTTATGCAACCTTCGCCGATGGGCAGGTGCAGATCATCCTGCACCTCACTGCCGCCATGATTGTCGTGCAGGTGGACGTGGTGGATGCGGTCGGGGAAACGGGCGATGAAGTCGAACGAGGCATTGGGCTGGGAGAGAATCTCGCCGTGGCCCAGGTCGAGGGTCATGCCCAACTCCGGCAGTCGCCAGAAGGCAGGGGCGAAATGATCAGCGTGCTCGCTCAGGTTCTCGATGCACAGCGTGACACCGGCACGGGTGGCGTGTTCCATCCACGTTTCCAGCAGGGTCAGTTTGCGGGCGATGGCCTCGGCGCTCATGAACCTCGGGTCGAGCCAGAGATGCTGCGTGTGAAGGGTGATTCCCAGATCAGGGGCCAGGTCCAGAAGTTGGCACACGGTCGGCCCCAGCACCTCAATGATCTCGTCCACGTCGAACGGGTTGCGCTCATTGGGGCCGTGGGCCAGGTAGGCGATGCCGCACTTGTTCTGTAGCACCTCCAGTTCTACCAACTGCGTGCTGAGTAAACAGGAGTCTTTCCAGTCAATCTCCGCAAACTCGAAACCGGCCTGGGCCAGGAACTCGACATCATCCAGCGAGTGTGCGCGAGCACCAAAGTACATAGTCCACCTCCTCAAGAACACGGATTCCAGGACATCAACGGATTTATACCTTCCTATACCACAACGAGAAACGGTGGGGGCCACGCCCTTCCCGTTTTTCCACCCCTCTTGAATCGAAAATCACACTTTTCGCAGCCTTCGGCCAGGGTCATCACCCTGATGAATCCCCAACCAGGTGTCCTGTACGTAACGAAATCGAGGAAGCAGTAAAAGGGCAGAAACTCGTCCACACCCATTTGCTCACTCATCCTTTGCCCCCTGATAGAGTGCACTCCGCCGCACCTGCCAAAGCCCGACGACCAGCCACACGACCATCCCCACCAGTCCCGTCATTCCACCCAGCAGCGGATTGACGTCAGGAAACAGCAGTCGCCAGATGCCATACGCCTGGCCGTTGAACGCGCCGTGAATCCAACCGGCCAGGATCGAACTGCGATTTCGCAGCGTCAACTCGTTGATGTAGATGCCCAGGGCCGTCGTCATCCCGGCCATAGCGACGACACCCAGCACCGGATAGCCGGGGTAGTTGAAGCCGATCAAGATCAACGGCGCGTGCCACAGTCCCCAGAGCACACCGCTAGTCAGGTAGGCTTTGAACTTGCCCAACGGCATCAACTTGGGCAAGAGATAGCCGCGCCAGCCAAACTCCTCACCAAAACCAAAGATGCCGTTAACAGTCGGGCCGATGACCAACGAGGCCAGGAAAAGGGCCGGCAGAAACAACGCTGGCGGTGGCATCTCAGACAGATCAGCGCCGCCCGAGCCCACCAGCGCGTAAAAGTCGGTCAGTTGCCAGTCAGGTTGCCCCAGACCCAGCAGCCAGGTCAGGCCGTAGGTGACGGCAAAGCAAGCTGGCACGACCAGCGCGGAGATGAAGTACGGCTTCCAGGAACCGATACGCAAGTTGGTGATACCAAACCCCTCGTGGGTGACAAACCTGATGGTCAGAATCGTTGCCACTGTCGGTACCCACATCACGGCTGCGATAATCAACTGCCCATATAGCATCGGCGTTTCCGTCATACGGAATCCCGTCAAGATCAATGCTCCCTCAATGGCGTAGGTGATGCCAAACGTAATCGCCAGATAGGAAAACAGCCCTTTGTGGTCAAGCATCGTTTCATCCCTCCTCAGACTGTAGGCCAGAAACCAGGTTTTTGAGAAAAACCTGGTTTCTTTGCTCACGCGCTCACAATTATAGCGCCTATGACGTACAGCACAATTCTGAGAGCAAAGAACAACGGATTGGCAGGATCAATCGGATCAGCCATCAACGCTTGAAGGCTATCGAACGATCCGCGAATCCTGCTCATCCATGTTCTTGCTCACGCAAGTGTAACACAAAAAACCTCCCCAGCGCATCGGCCAACCGGGGAGTTTTGAACCTGGTCAGGTGGGGGGGCTTTTTCCTGGTCAAGTGACCAGTATGCAAGTTCCCCGCAGGTCAGTCCGGCGGCAGATAGCGGGAGACGCCGCCAAAGGTGCCGAACCACAGCGCGCCGTCGGGAGCCACGGCGATGGACTGGACGCCGTTGCTCACCAGGCCGTCGTCGGTGGTGAACGTGGTCCAGGCCTCGCCGTCGAAGCGGGAGACGCCGCCAAAGGTGCCGAACCACAGCGCGCCGTCGGAAGCCACGGCGATGGATAGGACGCTACTATCCGCCAGGCCATCGTCGGCGGTGTAAGCGGTCCACGTCTCGCCATCGAAGCGGGAGACGCCATCCTCGGTGCCGAACCACAGCGCGCCGTCGGGAGCAACGGCGATGGCTCCGACGTGACTGTGCGCCGACAGGTCAACGCCGATGTTGTGGGTGGTCCATGTCTCGCCATCGAAGCGGAAGACGTCACTGCCAAAGGAGCCGAACCACAGCGCGCCGTCCGGGGCTACGGCGCTGGACCAGATGGGGTCTTAGATGTACGTGGTCCAGACCTCGCCGTCGCAGCGGGAGACGCCCCAGCCGGTGCCAACCCACAGCG
>JAUWOI010000196.1 GCA_030612185.1 Anaerolineae bacterium | reverse complement strand
GTTGCGCACCTCCACCCACACGCTCCACGGAGCGAGCCGCTCCCCGCTGGGGCCGCGTACCTCGCCGATGACGTGCGCGTTGGCCGACTGCACGGTGAAGGTGATCTCTTTGGTCGTCTCGCCCTCGGCGAAGGTCGCCTGCTGTGGGTGGCCGTCGTACACCCAATCCGCCTCTCCGCCGCCCAGCGGATGGATCATCATCTCCCAGGAGCCGCCGGCAACGCCCAGGGAGAACCGGCCCTCTTCGTCGGTCTCGTCGTGCGCCCAGGCCATGCCGTCCCGCTGCCAACCGTTCACTTCTACCTGTGGGACGCCCGCGCCATTTTCGGCACGCACGACACGACCTACGATGTGCTTATCTGCCCTGGTGAATTCAAAGTCCAGAGTATCGGGGGTATCGGGGGCGGTGACGGTGAAAGATTGCGGCTCGGGGTTCAGCCAGTCGGACATACCCCAGGGGGCGTGGACCTCGACTATGTAGTCGCCGGCCGGCAACCCACCGAAAGCAAAGCGCCCGTCATCGCCCGTCCCTGTGCCCTCGTGAAACGAATGGTCGGGGGTGTGGATATCCACCCCGGTGCAGCAGACCGACTTACCATCGGGGTCCACCACCCGTCCGGTCACGTTCACTCCCTGCAGGCGCAGAGGCTCGGCCAGAGTGATGGGCTCGCTGCCCAGGACCACCTCCACTTCGACGGAAGAGGAATAGTCGGCATAGCCTTCGCCGCCGGGCGGGTGAGCCCTCAGGTAATACGTGTCTGGCGGCAGCCCGCCGATGGCGAAGCGGCCTTGATCATCGGTGTTGCCCCCCTTGTGGGTCATCCAGTCCATAGAACGAGCCTCCACCCAGGTGTGGGGGACCGGGGTGCTGCCATCGGGCAGGGTGACCAGGCCAAAGATCTGAGGCTGGGTCAGGGGCACGATGCCCACGTCGGTGGTCTCCCCGGCGATGACCTGGACGGCCCGAGGAATGGAATCGCTGTATGGGGGCCCTTCGCCTGGGGGAGGGGCATGCGCCTCCAGCGTGTATACCCCATCCGGCAGCCCGCCGATGCGGAAGTAACCTTCCTCATCGGTGTGGCCCGACTGATGGAAGGACCAGTCCTCGGTATGTACGTCTACGTTGGCCCATGGGACAGGCGTCTCTTCGTCCGGAGCCGTGACCTGGCCGACGATCACCGGGTGGGAGAGGAACACGTCGCCAACGAGAACCGTCTCCCCTGCTGTGGGGGCGTCAACCACGATCTCCTCCGAGGCAGCCCATGGAGAACCATTGGGTGGGTTGGCTTCCAGCATATAGGTGCCGTCGGGAGGCACGGAGACGGCAAAGTGTCCTTGCTCGTCGCTCTCAGTGCCCGCGTCGAATTGGTGCGAGGTGTCGCGGACAGAGACGTTGGCACGGTCTACTGTCTCCCCATCGGGGTCCCGGACCGTGCCGCTGATGATGGCCCCCAAAGCCAGGGTGAAGTCGATCCCGTCCGTGGCAAGGCCAGCGTTGACCTGCACGGCGGTGGCGTCATGATGAGCGACCTGCTCCTGGTAGTATTCCCGCACGTAGTTGGGCGCCTGTGCTTCCACATTGTACTGACCCTGGGGCAGGTTGGAGATAGTGTAGACGCCTGTAGCGTCTATCTGATCCGTGCCGGTTCCCCAGGGCAAGCCCACAGCACCCGCGTTGACCCAGGCGGTGGTGATGGGCGCTGTGCCGTCGGCGTTCTTCACCGTGCCCCTGATGATGCCGGCGGGGTCAAGGGAGAAGTTGATATCGGGCGTGGTCTCTCCAGCGTCTACGACCACCTCTGCCGCGTCTTCCCAACGGAAGGTGTCGGGGTAAAACTCGGTGGTGTACCAGTCCTTACTGGCGCCGACCCGGTAGGTGCCCGCTGTCACGGTGAGGGTGTAACAGCCATCAGGATCGGAGATGGCGTGATCGCCCTCAGCCTCGTCGCCATCAGGCTCCGCCCTGACGTCAGCACCCTCAATGGGGTTGCTGTTACTGGCATCACTGACACGCCCTGTGATGACTCCTGTACTGGCCGACTGCTCTGCCAGCAGCGGCGGTGGAGCAGTGGCCTGGTGCAGCGATCCGTGTACTTCAACAGCCCGTGGAACCTGTGAACTGGCGCTCGCCTGTCTCCCAGGCATCCCGAGCAGGGTAACGTTCGCCAGCAGTAGAGCCGCCAGCGCTAGCGAGACCACCGCGCGCAGAATACAACAACCTTTCCGTTTCATCGTCAATCCTCCCTCATAGACTAATCTGGGGCACTGCCCCGGCTTCGCTGGCAAGGGCCGCGAAGCAGCCCACACACGTTCCGCGTCATACCCTACATTATAGCAGCAGGCCGTTTCACGGAGCGTGGCACAGGGCGTGTCAAACAGCGTGTCAAATACTGGAGGAGGGAGATTGGCGGATTGGGGACTGCGAAAGGGGAGAGGTCACCGGGGGCAGGTAGATGGAGGAGACCTGCCGGGGTCGTTCTGTCAGCGCTGTGCCTCAGCCTCCAGCCCCTCCCGGTCGAGGAGCACCAAACGCTGACGGTACATCTGTATCAACCCGGCGTCGGCAAAGGCCCGCAGCGTGCGCCCCACCATGTCCCGCACCGTGCCCAGGTGGACGGCGATTTCCTCCTGCGTCCAGCGTTGGGTGACCACATCTGCCTCTGCGGTTCCGCTGAGATCGGTCGAAGCGCGCTCCAGCAGGAAGCGGGCTAGCCGCCCCCGCACCGTGCGCAGCGAGAGGTCCTCCACCAGGTTGGTCAGATGGTCCAGCCGGCCGGCGAAGTCACGCAGGAGGGCCAGGGCCATTTCCGGGCACTCGCCCACCAGGCGGTGGAGGTCGTCGCAGGGGATGGCGTAGAGGGTGCCCGGCATGAGGGCCTCGACAGTGGCGTGGTTGACGCCGTGGGGTTTGAAGGGAGGCACCGTGTTGAAGGCCTGGCCCGGCCCCAGTTGCACCAGCACCTGTTCGCGGCCGCCGGGGGAGAGGCGGTAGACGCGCACCTGTCCTTCCGCGACGAAGTAGGCTGCCTGGCAGGGGTCGCCCTCAATGATGATGATCTCACCGGGAGTGTAGGTGCGGCGGATAGCCGCGTCAGCGACGCGGGCCAGTGCGCTATCGGAGAGGCCATTGAAGAGGGAAATGCGGCGCAGGGCCTGGGCAGTGGTCTCCATCACAGCACCATTGTAGCCGAAAGTGCGGCGGTGTCAACCAGTGCCACCACTTCAGGCCGGTGTGCCGTCCTGCGCCGCCATGTCACCTTTTGTTGCGGCCGGAGACCACGCTATAGAATCATTGGGCGATCGCGCCGGCCAGTTTTGCCCGCTCTGCCAACACGTCAGCCATCACTGCCCGCAACAAATCTAGCGCCTGTATGATGCGGCGGTCGCGCAGTGTATACCGGACGGCGTTGCCCTCCCGCGTGGCTGTGACCAGCCCCCGGTCGCGTAGCACCTTCAGGTGGTGCGAGACGGTGGTTTGTCTGACTGCTCCCACTGCTCCCACGGCATCGGCCCGCTCGTGGGGGGCCGCCTCCTCGTCCCACCGTCGCCGGTCGGGGTGAGGGAAGCGGGAAAGTGGGGATTGTCGCTTGTGCGAGTGCCGCCGTTGATATATAATATGGGCGAGTCGCCGTTTCCACATTTGGCGTGATATGCGAAATGCTTCGCATATCACGCACCAGATCAGCGATAGGCGAAGTACTTCACCTATTTAGGAGTTAGCCCGCGCCGTGTGAAGGATGCTTGTCGGCTTCGCTCAGGACAGGCCCTTCGGCAAGATCAACGTCTGGCTATTTTGCAGCAGGCCTGTTGTATGAGATTACCAGCCAGTGGAAGTGACCTATGACCAACCCTGATCCCTTCAAGACGTACCTGCAAAAACTCCGGCAGAACCTCTCGACAGGCGCGGCGACCGAGCACACCCACCGTTCGGCTTTGGAGGCGCTGCTTGAAACAGTGGGCGATGGGGTTCTGGCAACCAATGAGCCCAGGCGCGTGGAGTGTGGCGCACCCGACTATGTCATCACCCGCGCTCACACGCCCATTGGCTACATTGAGGCGAAGGACGTGGGTACCAACCTGGACACCGCCGAGCGGTCCGAGCAACTGCGCCGCTACCGCGCTTCGCTCAATAACCTGATCCTGACCGACTACCTGGAGTTCCGCTGGTACGTGGAAGGCGAACACCGGGAGACCGCCCGGCTGGCTACCGTGACCAGGGACGGGAAGGTCAAGAGGTCCAAAGATGGCGTTCAGGCTGTCGCCGGCCTCCTTCAGAAGTTCCTCCTCCAGGAGGTCCCTATCCACGGCCGGCCTGGAGAGTTGGCCCGGCGTATGGCCGCCCTGGCCCGCATGATGCGCGATCTCATCGAGGAGACCTTCAGGCAGGAGACGGAGCAGGGGATGCTGCACGCCCAACTGAAGGCTTTCCGGGAGACACTGATTCCCTTCCTCACACCGGCGCAGTTTGCCGACATGTACGCCCAGACGATCACGTATGGCCTCTTTGCCGCCCGCATCCGTGTTGCGAATGGGCAGAACTTTACCCGCGAGAAGGCGGCCTGGAATTTGCCCAGGACCAATCCCTTCCTGCGTGACCTGTTCAACGAGATCGCTGGCCCGGGCCTGGATGACCGCATTGCCTGGCTGGTGGACGATCTCGCCTACCTGCTGGCGCGGGCGGACATGGCGGAGATCCTGCGCGACTTTGGGAAGCGCACCCGACAGGAAGACCCGGTAGTCCACTTCTACGAGACCTTTCTAGCCGCGTATGACCCCAGGGAGCGTGTACGGCGTGGTGTCTACTACACTCCCGAACCGGTAGTCTCCTACATCGTCCATTCCCTCAATCACATCGTCAAGACACGCTTCGACCGTCCCCTGGGGCTGGCCGACACCAACACGCTCGTCCTCGACCCGGCGGCTGGTACGGCGACATTCCTCTACTTCGTCATCCAGCAGATTCACGAGACCTTGACCGGGATGGGCCAGGCCGGCGGCTGGAGCGACTACGTCGAGAACAACCTTCTGCCCCGCGTCTTTGGCTTTGAGTTACTGATGGCCCCCTACGCCGTGGCCCACATGAAGTTGGGTATCCTGCTCCAGGAGACAGGCTACAACTTTGCTGGCGACCAGCGGCTGGGCATCTACCTGACCAACACGCTGGAGGAGGCGATCACTCAGGCCGAGACGATGGGCTTTGCCAGGTTCATCACCGAGGAGGCCAACGCTGCGGCGGAAGTCAAGCGCGATAAGCCCATCATGGTAGTGTTGGGCAATCCCCCCTACTCGGTCAGTTCGGCCAACAAGGGGGAGCACATTGAGCGGCTGATGGATCGCTACAAGGCGGCTGTCCGCAATGAACGGAACATCCAGCCTCTTTCTGACGATTACATCAAGTTCATTCGTTTCGCCCACGACCGTATCGAGCGCACCGGCTATGGTGTCATCGGCATGATCACCAATCACGCTTACCTGTTTAGCCTAATCCATCGGGGAATGCGTGGGGAATTGATGAAAGCCTTTGATGAGATCTATGTCCTCAATCTTCACGGCAATGCTATAGTGAGGGAGACGTCGCCCGACGGCGGCCCTGACAAAAATGTGTTTGACATTCGGCAGGGAGTAGCGATTGCTCTCTTTGTGAAGGAGGGGAAGAATGAAGGCCCGGCGCTGGTGAAGTATGCCGACCTCTGGGGCTTGAGAGAGGAAAAGTATCGCTATCTTCTGGAGAACGACATCAGAACCACGGATTGGCAGGACTTGGAACCAATAGCGCCATATTTCTTCTTTGTGCCGAAGGAGTTTGCCCTTTCTGAGGAATACGAGCGCGAGTGGATCGTTCCAGACATTTTCTCACTTAACAGCAGGGGCATCAAGACTCACCGAGATCACTTCGTCATTGATTTTGAACAGAAATGTCTTCGGTCAAGAATCGCCGGGTTTCGAGATGAAGCCCTTTCGGACGATGAGGTGAGGGAGAGGTTCAAACTAAAAGATACTGGATCTTGGAAGTTATCTGAAGCACGGGCCAAACTCCAGACAAGGGAAGATTGGGATGAAGATTTCAACCTCTGTCTGTATCGTCCTTTCGACATCCGGCCGATATACTATTCTCGGGACGTAATTGATCGACCGCGGCCTGCAGGTATGCATCATATGCTGGAAAGTAATGTGGCTCTAGTCATAGGCAGAGCAGGTCACGTCGTCGAATCTGAAACTTGGAATCTGCTTTTCTGCGGCGGCAGGCTTATCGACACCAACGTCTACTATCGAGGCGGTGGCGTTGTCTTCCCTCTCTACCTCTACACTACTCCCGAAGACACCGAAGACACACTTTTCGCCACCGAAGAAGTCACCCGCGAACCCAACCTCTCGCCCAAGTTCATCGGTGCCGTCAAGGAGAAGCTGGGGCTGGCGTTCGTGCCGGACGGCAAAGGTGACCTGCAGACCACCTTCGGCCCAGAGGATATCTTCCACTATGCCTACGCCGTCTTCCATTCCCCCACCTACCGGGAACGCTACGCCGAGTTCCTCAAGATTGACTTCCCCCGCCTGCCCCTCACCTCAGACCGGACGCTGTTCAAAGCCCTGGCGGATAGGAGCGAGGAACTGGTGGCCCTGCACCTGATGGAGTCGCCGGCGCTGAACCAACTCATCACGGGGTTCCCTGTGGCGGGCTCCGACAAGGTGGAAAAAGTCCGCTATGTAGAAAAGGTCGAGGAAGAAAAACCACCCACTCCCGCCGCCGACAAAGCCCCCGGGCCGCTGCGGGCGGTCATGTATGCGCTGCCGTCTATCTATGGCAACGAAGCGCCGGTGGAGGTCAAGCCAGAACCAAGGCCGGAACCCAGGCCCACGGGCCGGGTGTACATCAACAAGACGCAGTACTTTGAGAGCATTGAGCCGGACGTGTGGGCGTTTCAAATCGGGGGCTACCAGGTACTGCACAAGTGGCTCAAGGACCGCAAGGGGCGCAAGTTGACGTTCAATGACATGTTTCACTACCAGAAGATCGTCGTGGCCCTTAAGGAGACGATGCGGCTGATGGGGGAGATTGACAACCTGATCTCATCGTGGCCCATCGAGTGAGGAGTAGACAAACGACCATGTTACACGCCGTAACATTCGACTTCTGGGGAACCCTCTACCAGAACGCATACGCCCGAGATGAGCGGCTGCATCTGCTGGAGAAGGTGCTGGCCCGCCACTCGCAGCCGCGCCCCTGGACGGCCCTCGAGGCGGCCTACCGCCACGCCTGGTCCATGTGGGAACGCACCTGGCGGGAGGAGCAGCGCTCCATCACCGTCGAACACTGGCTGCGGGAGATGTTGGCCTTTCTCAAAGTTGCCCTGTCCGACGAGACGCTGGCTGGCCTGTGCCGGCCTATCGAGGAGATTCTTCTGCGCAGCGATGCGCCCCGGCCTGTCCCCGGCGTGGCCGAGGTGCTGCCTCGCCTGTCCCGGCGCTATCGCCTGGGGCTCATCTCCGACACCGGACTGACGCCGGGGCGGGTGCTGCGCGAAATCCTCCGCCGCGATGGCCTGCTGCCCCCACTTCCGCGCCCTGACCTTTTCCGACGAGACCGGCGCGGCGAAGCCTCGCCCGGAACAATTCCTGCGCACCCT
>JAUWOI010000295.1 GCA_030612185.1 Anaerolineae bacterium | reverse complement strand
CGTAGATCGCGCCGTCGGGGGCGACGGCGACGTCCCAGGGATCGTTGAAACCCCGGGGCAGCCCTGTCTCCGTCTCAATGGTAGAGGGCACTCCCCAGGCAGCGGCGAACTTCCCGCCGGCAGTGAACTTCTGAATGCGGTGGTTACCACCATCAGTGACGTAGACGAAGCCAGCGGGGCCGATCTTGATGCCGCGTGGACTTAGGAGTTGGCCTGGTGCGGAGCCCTCGCTGCCGAACACGAACCGCGCGGTCAGTTCCTGCCAGCCTTCGGCGTAGGGGTCGGTCGGGCCGATTTCCGCCGGGCCAGTTGTGCTCAGGTCCCATGCCTGGGCCGCCACGTCGCGGCGAACGTAGAGGCGATACTCGCTGCGCAGCGGCCACTGGTCGAGCGTATGTGTCTTACCGGTCAGTTCATCGTAGCGACTGTAATCGCGGTTGTACCAGATGTCCCACAGCGCGGCGCTGGTCTGGGTGTCGGTGATGGCGTGGACGAGACGCGCCCGGGTCATATTCTTGTAGTCCTCCATCGGCCACCACAAGAAGGTGTAAGTGTTGGCGACGTAATTATTGCCCAGGTAGGGGGCCACGGCGTCCCACTCCTGGCGTCCGGCGATGACGACGGGGGCCTCCATCTGCTCCCGCGAGGGCTGCTCGCCGTAGAAGACAGCATTGGGGTAATCGCGCAGGTACCAGTTGAACGGCCAGGAGCCATCGGAACCGTAGGCGACCTTGATCAGGTTGGGGCCGCCAGCGGCGCGGCGCGAGAGTTCCTCGATCTGGTTCATAGTTTCCTTGACCGCCGAGCCCGCGTGGGCGTAGACCAGGAACTCGGTCGGGTAATCGTAGTTGATGTAGCAGAAGCGATAGGCTGTGCGGATGGTGAGCAGCACCGGCAGGAGCAGCGCGACGAACAACAGGAAACGCACGGCCACGCGCCATCCGCTGCGCCGCACCAGGTAGACCAACCAGGCGCCGAAGGCCAGCGTGCCGATCAGCCCGCCCAGGAACTGGCCGGTGAGGTTCAACTGTGCCAGTTCGTGTCCCTGGAATGGACCCGCCAGAGTCGTGCTGATGAGCATCACCAATGCCATGGTGAACGGAGGGGCAATGAGCGCCAATGACCAGGCCCGGCGTTGCAGCACCCGCCGCCAATCCGTCCCCTCGATCAGCCGTCCCACCAACCAGCCCCCCAGCAGGATCATCGGCAGAGCCAGGTGCACAGTGAGCCAGGGCATCTTCTCGCCCGCGTAGGAGTACACGGTCCAGGCGAGCGCGGTCCACCAGAGAAGGAAAGTAACAAATCCCAATTCCCAATTCCCAATTCCCAAATCCCCAATTCCCAAATTGCGTGCGTCGGGTCTTGGGGTTTGAGATTTGGGTTTACGGATGGCCAGATAGATGGGAGTGATGAGGGCTAGTAGCAGTGGCAGGTACTCGTAAAGAGGCACCATCACCAGCAGGTAGTAGTACCAGGGTTGCCCACCCCGCTCTACCTCCTGCTGCACCAGCCAGTAGCCCAGCGAGCCGACCAGCCCGCTGGCGATGCCGGTGCCGTTTGTGAAGACGGTGGTGTAGAGCACGACGAAGATGGCGTAGTGGATGGCTGCCACGATACTCCAGCGTCGCCAGCCCCACGCCAGGCCGATGCCGGCCGAGATCAACAACATCGCGCCGGTAATGGCCGCCGAGTAGTAGAACGTCGGGGCAGTGTAGTCGAGAGGCTTCAGACCCACGATCCTGATCGGGATCGGTGCGAAAAATGGCAGGCAGAGGGTTCCCAGGACGATGATGAGGTCGAAACAACGATAGTTGTGCAGGTCGCGCCCGACACGGGTGACCAGGATAAAGGCGGCGATGGCAAGAGCAAGCACAGCCAACATCCCGCCGGTGAAGGTCCACCAGGGAGGTACGCCATCCTCACCCGCCTGGAGTACTCCCATCAGCAGGAGAGCCAACCCCAATCCGGTCATGGCCAGGGCGATCAGGAAGTACCAGTAGAGACTCTTGCGCGACCACTGGTACTCCCACAGCCGGAGCACGAACAGGCCGACGAGAAAGAGGCCCAGGATAGCGTGATAAATGAAGGCGACCTCTTTGGTGGCGAACGCGAGCGAGATGCCAGCCGCCATCAGGTAGAGCCAGTGCTTGCGGCCGTCGTGGAGGTAGGAGAAGACGGCGAAGATGGTGATGAGGAACCAGAGCATGACCGGGATGTCGTGGCGGATGTAACGGGAGTAGTAAGCGATGGAGGGGGAGATGAGGAGCAGGAACGAAGTGGCGAGCGCGCCAGCGCGGCCCAGCCAGCGGCGCAGCAGATAGGGCAAGGCTACTATCGCCACCCCGATCAGCGCAACCGGCAACCGGGCAGTGAAGTCGTTGTCGCCGAGGAGGAAATAGGAGAAGGCTGTGGCGTGAAAGAGAAACGGCCCGTGCATCATCGGCGTATGTTGGAAGCCCCGCCCGGCGTACAGATACCAGGAATACTGAGTGTGCAGACTCTCATCGTGGCTCTGCGCCCGGTCACCCAGGCCCCACAGCCGCGTGGGGAGGGCCAGGATAATAAGAATGATGTAGAGAGTCTTCTCCCAATCCAGTCGGATGAGGCTGCTCAAGGGTTTGTTCAGGAATGTTTCCATAATGTTCTAAGTCCTATGTCCTACATTTGACGTCATTGCGAGCGTAGCGAAGCAATCTCCAGCCTTCAACATGTAAGCAACGGTGGAGATTGCTTTGTCACTTCGTTCCTCGCAATGACAGGCTAAATTTCGCATAGCCTATTAATAATCTCAAAGAGAGGAGAAAAGGCACCTGTTTTTCATCTCATAATGACTATGCGAAAGCCGCACCCTCCCCCATCTACTCATTTACCCATTCCCCATCCACTCCATCCCAACCAACTAACCAACTAACTAACCAACTAATCCTCCCCCTGCCGCAGCCAGAGCACAGCCCACTCATCGGCCACCGGTGCCGACGGTGTGCGACGCAGGAACAGCCACTTGACGGCCGCGTTGCAGCGTGGCGGCCATTCCCAGATACAAGCGATCTCGCGCGCATCCCAACTGCGAGACATGGCAAAATCCTGCCCCGCGTATTCTACGTCTGGCACGTCTGGCGCGGAATCGCCCAAAAGAAGCGCCAGGTCAGGGTCACGCCGCGAGGTCACTACCACGGAGCCGATCCCCTCCTCTGATTCAGCAGCCAGCCTTTCGACCCGGCGGGCCGCGCCAAAATCCCGCAGGTACCAGGCCAGGACCGAATCGGGAGCGGCCTCGAGCGTGAACGGCAGCGAGGTTGCTATCCCCGTCTCAGGCCACGAGAGAGCACGCAACGTCTGCACCAGGTCACGCACCTCGACGGCGGTCGGCTGGCGCACCAGGAGTTCCCGTGGGGTGGCCTGGCGCACGTATGTCCCTGCCGACAGGGTGAGCGCCAGGAGGGCCACGCCCGTACCCACGGCGATGCCGCGCAGCGCACTATCGAGCCGCATTGTCAATGCAAAAACCAGCGCCAGCAATACCTGCAGGGCGACCGCCAGCGACGCCAGGGCCAGGTCAGTGGGCTCGCCGGATTCCGCATAGCGCGCGAGTACGAGATAACAATGTACCCACAAGATCAACACCAGCGGCACGTACAGCCCTTCGCTGAGCCACGCCCCCCGGGTCTGCAGGCCCCGCGCGAGCGCCTGTACCGCGACGCCGGTGAGCAGCGCCAGCGGCAGGACGACCCACAGCACGTCCAGCGGTGCCCGGCCAGGCATCATAACCAGCAGGAGGGCTGCCAGACCGGCCCACAGTCCCAGCAACGCGCCGAAACGGTGGCCGTGCCGGACGGCCCAGACCAACCCACCGAGGCCAAGAAGTAGGGCCAATGGCTCGTATACGGCTATGAGGGCGAAAGGCGAGACGACAGGGTTCGAGCCCGAGCCCAAGACTGAGCCAAAGCGGGCCATCCAGGCCGGCAGCAGGTCACCCGCGGCCCCCACCCCGGCCGGGTTCCAGCCCAGGCCGGTCGAAAGCGCCAGCACGAACAATGAACAATGGACAATGAACAATGACCAACGCGAACGAGGCAGGTCAACCTCTCTCTCTCCGGTCTCTCTAGCGGGCCACATCCAGGAGAGTACTAGCCAGGCCAGGCCCAGCGTCAGCAACAGCCCGTAGGCCGAGGAACTGGCAGTCAGGGCTAGCGCCAGGCCTCCGGCCGCGAGCGTGAGGCAGCGGGATGCGCCGGTGTCGAAGAAGCAGGCCAACCCGCCCAGCCCGCCCAGGAGGGCCATCACGCCCACAGCGGCCACCACCGCGCCATCCAGTTGGCGCGAGGCCAAGAGCGCCGTCGGAGAAAGGGCCAGGCATAACCCGGCCGCCAGCGCGCCCACGCGCCCGAGACGGCGCCGGAACAGAAACGGCGTGAGGGCCAGAATACTGCCGAACAGGGCGGGCCACAGGCGGGCCAGCCCATCACCCGCGCCAAAAAGGGTGAACAGCAGCGCGTTGGCCGCGAAGAGCAGCGGGCTGTAGCCGGCAGACTGGCCGGCAGATTGGAAAGACCGCCCCACCCCGGTCGCGGCCCGCCAGGCAAGCAGCGCCTCGCGCGCCTCAGGATCATTGAGCGGGGCAGCGTCGAGATGGGCCAACCGCAGCACGAGCGCGACGACGGCGACGAGTACCCACAGAGCAATCTCGACGGTGATGGCCGGTCGGGTGGTTAGTTGGTTGGTTGGTTGGTTAGTCGGATTATTCATTGTTCATTGTTCATTCGCCTACGCGATAGATGGTCACGGAACCAGCGCTGTAAACAGGTTCCATCAACTGAGCGAACTTCGCCAGGCCAGCGGTGGGGTAGCGCGCCCGCTCGACCGGCCCGACGTAAACGTAACTTATATCATACTTATCGAGCAGCGTCAAGGCCTGGTTCGGGTCCACGCTGGTATAAAGAGCCTCAATGTCGGGTTCACGACGCGCAGGCTCATCATAATCCCCACGCCACTGGTGCTCGTGGCCAGCCCAGCCGAGCAGCGTGGCAGGCCGGTATGAGCGGAGACACGGCCCTCGTAGACGTAGGCCTGGAAACGATCGCCCGGGGCCTCCAGGATGACCGGCGTGCCAGCGACGTTCTCGTTGAGCCAGGCAATGGCGGCGTAGGCGTCCGGCTGCGCCTCGGCCAGGTAGGCCGCGCCGTCGAGCGTCGGCGGCCCGCCGTAATCGCGGGCGCGGGCGGGGATCGCCAGCGCCGGGTAGACCAGACCGGCGGCGACGAGCAGCGTAACCAGGATCGCTACCCCCACCCTACCCCGGCGCATGAAGCATGCCAGCGCGTAGGCCCCGGCGATGGCCCACACTACCCAGGCCTGGAAGTAAAACTTGAAGACGGTGTTCATGCGGCTGCCGAAGTGGTCGCGCAGATAGACAAATTCGACGACGAGAGTGAGCAAAGCGCCGGTGGCGAAGAGGAGAAGGGCGAAGTTGGTAGATTGGTAGATTGGTAGATTGGTAGATTGGGAAACCGGTGAACTGGTAGATTGAGTGATTCGTCGGTTGGTGCGAAAGAGGAGGGCAATGGTGGTGAGGAGAGCGGTGAGGCCGAGGGTGGTCCAGAAGGGAGATTGGATGATGGATTGCACGATAATGACTATGCGAAGAAGCAAGGGGGCAGGCTCCAGGACCACAGGATCGAGCAGCCGTGCCGCCAGGCTGCGCGAGATGAGTGAGCGCGCATCGGGCACGTCCAGGCCAGGGATGGGCCCGCCGCGCAGCCAGGCCGCCAGGTAGACCGCCGGCCCCTGCGGGGGAATCACATCCAGCCAGACCAGGGCCACGACGAGGCCCAGCACGAGCACCAGCGCGCCGAGGATGACCAGCACCACAACCAGCGTCCACCTGGCCACTTCACCAGCCCGCACCCC
>JAUWOI010000176.1 GCA_030612185.1 Anaerolineae bacterium | reverse complement strand
CGCGGTGCAACTTCTCCAGGCCTGGGGCGGCGCGAGAGCGGCCGACGAAGCCGCCGCCCGGTGTATCTGCGAACTGGTGGGCCGGCTCCCCCTGGCCGTGCGCCTGGCCGGGCGCTACCTGGTCCAGCGGGAAGAGGACGCTGCCGACTACCTGGCCTGGCTACGAGAAACCCCCCTGGCCGCCCTGGATCAAGGACAGCGCCAACACGAGGACATACCGCTGCTGCTGGATAAGAGCGTAGCGCAGGTGAGCGAAGCGGCCCAGTGCGCCCTGGGGGTGGTGGGGCTGCTGGCCCTGTCCCCCTTTGGGCGGGAGGCAATAGCGGCGGCGCTCGACGTGACGCCTGCCGAGGCCGGACGGTTCCTGGGGGAGTTGGTCAACTACGGCCTACTCCTGCGGGAAGCGGCGTGTTACCAGGTGAGCCACGCGCTGGTGCACACCTATGCCCGGCGCCGGCTGTCGCCCCCGTCCGATGTGACCGGGCGGTTGGCCGCCTACTACACTACCCTGGCCGAGCAACAGAGCGCGTTGGGGCTGCCGGGCTACGCCGTCCTGGACGCCGAGCGGCCGCACCTGATGGTCATCCTGGCCGGGTGTGTGGCCGGGCGAGATTGGGATGGGGCGGAAAGCCTGGCCTGGGCTGTAGACGGCTATCTGGAAATCCAAGGCCACTGGACCGAGCGCGTAACTGCCATTGAAGCAGGGCTGGCAGCCGCGCGGGCGTTGGATCATCGGCGAGATGAAGAAGCGTTTTTGATTAAACTGGGACTGGCCTACCACGCGTTGGGCCAGGTGGAGCGGGCAATCAGGTATTATGAGGAAGCCTTGGTCATCTGTCGGGAAATCACCCATCGCCAGGATGAGGGTAGTGCCCTGGGCAACCTGGGTCTGGCCTACAGCGACTTGGGGGAGGTGGGGCGGGCCATTGAGTACTGCGAGCAGGCGCTTGTGATAGCGCGGGAGATCGGGGACCGGCGTATGGAGGGTAGTGTCCTGGGCAACCTCGGGAATGCCTACAGGGCTCTGGGGGAGGTGGGGCGAGCGATCAAGTACTACGAGCAGGCGCTTGTGATAGCGCGGGAGATCGGCGACCGGCGCAGGGAAGGTAACCATCTGGCAAATATGGGCCTCCTGGCCCGGCAGCAAGGCAACTCCGCCCGCGCCCGCGGGCTGTGGGAACAAGCCCTGCGCATCTACGAGGCCATCCAAAGCCCCCACGCAAAGCGCGTGCGCGGCTGGCTGGCGGGATTGGCCGGAACGGATTCGACGTAACCGCTCTCACCGTAGGGGCACGGTCCGCGCGCCCGCACACGCTATAGGTCCCTGTAGGGCAAAATACCGTTTTGCCCTCATCCGCCAAAGCGGGCACGTGACTTACGCGGCCACGAATCACCGGCGGTGGAGGGGCGCACGCCGCCATCCGCGGGCGCTACTGGTGGAGATCGGCCAGCCCCAACGACCGCTGTATCGTTCGTCGAATGTCTGGTGCCGGTGCTCAGGATATGGCGCAGGTGAAAAAGACCTCCCAGCGAAGTGTGGTATAATAACGCCAGTTCCTTGTGTTCATGGCAACGGAGGTAAGGATTATGCAGGTTGTGCACGGCATCTACGATGGCAAAGTGGTACAATTGTTGGAGCCAATCCAGGTCGAAAACCCGTACCGGGTGACAGTCACCTTTCTGGAACCGATCAGGAGGGATGTACTAACCACGGGTGAGGACAACCTGGAGCAGTTCATCGGAATGTGGGCCGATTTCACGCCAGAAGAAGACCGAGCGTTCCAGACCATTCTCGAAGAACGGGCAAGTTACTTCGCCGGCCGCGAGAGCGATTTTGGCGAGGGAGAGCCAGCACAGTGAATCTCTCCATCCTCGACACGGACATGCTGATGCCGCTATTCAAAGGAGCGCCATTGGTGGTCGAGTGGGCACGACAACACCGTGACCTGTATGGTCACCTCAACGTCACGATCATTACCTATTATGAGGTGATGAAGGGCCACGAGTACATCAGAGCACGCGATCGTCAGAAGTTGTTTGACGAGTTTTGCAGATTGAACAACGTGATATCGCTTGACCCGGTCGCTTGCAGGAAGGCTGCTCAGGTATACGCCAGTCTGCGGCGACGCGGTAACATCATCCCCGATGCAGACATCCTGATCGCCGGTATTGCCCTGGCTGGTGACTATGTTCTCGTTACCCAGAACGTGAAGCACTTTCGGCGCATCACTGGGCTGAGGGTTGAGAACTGGCTGAGTTGAGAGGGACAGCCGTGGCCTACCACATCGAACGTGACTTCCCCGTCGAGCAACTGTCCCCCCCCTGGCCCGGCGAGAGGCCAAGCGCCACCTGCGCCGCCAAAGCCCAGTGGTTATCCTGCCGCTGGAGTACCTGGAACTGTCCACCTATTGGAAAGCGGGCACCCGGCGACGGGGGACTCCCCACGAGGTCTTCCACGTCGAGTGGGTTTTCCCCCGCGCCGACATTGAGACGGTGGGCAAGGCGGATGTGTGTTACAGTATGAACATCAAACCCTTTCACACCGAGCGTTTTTTCGCCGTCCACGAGTTCACCGCGCCGTACATCCTGTGCGCGTCCGACTGCGAGTCGCTGACCGTGGACGAATTGCTGCAACTGGCCGGGGTCTCGTGGGAGTCCCTGGGCCGGCTGCGGCTATGCTACACTGAAAGCCAGGGCGCGCCTGCGCTCAGGGAACGCATCGCCGATCTGTACACTAGCGTCGGTGCCGACCAGGTGATTGGCCTCTCGGCCCCGGAGGAAGGCATCTTTTTGACGATGCACGCGCTGCTGGAGCCGGACGACGAGGTGATCGTGCTGACACCCTGCTACGACTCATTGGCCAACGTGGCGGAGTATCTCGGCTGTCGCGTGGTGCGCTGGTCACTGGCGGAGGCTGACGAGCCGCCCGGCGGCTCTGGGGCCTGCCCTGCCACCGCGAGTACTCGTGGCGGTGAGGCTGCCGAACGGGGTTGGCGTCTCGATCTCGAGACGCTGGAACGACTGGTCACGCCGCGCACAAAATTGGTCGTCGTCAACTTCCCGCACAACCCGACCGGCTATCTGCCCTCTCACGCAGAGTGGCAGGCCATCATCCAGATCGTCGAGCGGGCCGGCGTGTGGCTCTTCTCCGACGAGATGTACCGCGGTCTGGAATACAACCCCGCCGCGCGTCTCCCCTCCGGCTGCGACCTGTACGAGCGCGCTATCACGCTCGCCGGACTGTCCAAGACCTATGGGCTGCCCGGTCTGCGCGTTGGCTGGCTGGCGTTGCAGGACACAGCGTACCCCCCCCAGCCCCCCCTGCGAGGGGGGGAGCCCTTGAGGGATCGTATCCTGGGCTGGAAGGATTACACCACTATCTGTGCCAGCGCACCCAGCGAAGCCCTGGCTCAGATCGCGCTCCAGATTGGCGACACACTTGCCGAACGCAGTCGCAGGATCATCCTGCACAACCTGGCGCTGGCGGAGCCGTTCTTCGCCCGCTGGCGAACCGTCTTCCGCTGGAACCGGCCCCAGGCCGGGTCTGTGGCGCTCGTCGGCCTGCGCGGCCAATCGGCGCGGGACTTCAGCGACAGGCTGGTGGCCGAACAAGGCGTGCTGCTCCTGCCCAGCACCGGCCTCGGCTTTGGCGATGGTCACGTCCGCTTCGGCTTCGGGCGGCTCAACTTCCCTGACGGCCTGGAGCGACTGGTTGGTTGGTTGGCTAGTTAGTTAGTTGGTTGGTCCCCAATCTACCAATCTACCAATTTACCAATCTACCAATTTACCAATCTACCAATTTACCAATTTACCAATTTACCAATCTACCAATCTGACGAGAAAGGAGTCCTCCAACTATGTTCAAAACCCGCATCACCGAACTGCTCGGCATTGAGTACCCCATCGTCGGGGGGTGTATGATGCATATCTCCGGGCCGGAGTTCGTCGCGGCCATCTCCAACGCCGGTGCGCTGGGGATGATGGCCTCGGCTATGTTCGACACCCAGGAGAAGTTCCGCCAGGCCGTCCGCCGGGCCAAGGAACTGACCCTTGAAGACGTACCCTTTGGCGTCAACCTGAGCCTCTTTCCGGCGCTGCAGCCCATTGACAATGACCTCTACGTCGAGGTGATCCTGGAAGAGGGCGTGCCGGTGGTCGAGACCAGCGGCCACCGGCCACCGGAGGACCTGCTGGGACGGCTGAAGGCAGGTGGGGTGAAGACGATGCACAAATGCGTCAGCGTGCGGCACGCCCTCAGCGCGCAGAAGGCCGGCGTGGATGCTATAACCATCTTTGGCACCGAGGGGGGCGGCCACATCGGCGAATTTGGGCTGACGACGATGGCCCTGGTGCCCCGCGCCGCCGAGACGCTGGAGGTGCCGGTGCTGGCGGCGGGGGGCATCGCCGACGGACGGGGGCTGCTGGCGGCGCTGGCGCTGGGCGCAGAGGGTGTCCCCATCGGCACGCGGCTGCTGGTCACGGAGGAGTGCCCCATCCACGAGGATCTCAAACAGGCGTTGGTCGCCGCCACGGAAATGGACACCCTGCCGATACTCGGTTCGCTGCGCAATACGCTCCGCGTCTGGAAGAACGCTGCCGCGCTCAAAGTGGCCGAGTTGGAGGCCAGCCAGGCCGAGGTGTGGGAGATCCTGTCCATCGTGGCTGGCACGGAGACACAACGGCTGTTTGAATTCGCAGAGGGGGACCTGGACTCCGGCGTGGTCCCCTGCAGCCAGTCCATCGGCATCGTGCACCAGGTCAAACCGGTGGCAGAGGTCATCGCCGGGATGGTGCAGGAGGCGGCGGCGATACGAGAGCGACTGGGAGCGTTGTGAGGTCAAGCCAATTGTGCTATACTTGAAGAGCATTGGAGCACGGTGAAGACACTACAACGAAGGACTGCTCACCGCTGAAACACCACTTTGACAAGCGCCCACGGCCACCCGGCAGACTTGCGCGGGTGGGGCGGTTGAGGTAGAATTGACCAATGGCTATATTCGTGGATGTAGAAATGCTTGACATAAAGAACCTTAAGAATCCGTAAAAATGCTTGACATGGATGTATTTTAATCGTATAATATTGTATGTAATGACCCGCGAACGCGTGCCGGTGAGGAATCATCGGGTGTCCACGTTGTTCGCAATTATGGCCCCGAGGAGCGCACTGTCAGTGCGCTCCTCGAATTGCTTTATTAGGGAGAGGCTATGCATACACGGATCTTTGTTGATTTTTGGAATCTGCAACTTACCATCAATGAACGCAAAGAGTGTAGCTTCCGTATTGACTGGCGTAAATTATCACCATGCTTGATGACCGAGGCAGAAGCCTGTTTGAGTTCAACATTACGATTTGGTGGGACCAATGTCTATGTCTCGTATAACCCAAGAACGGATAAAGGTCGTAACTTGCGCAACTGGAGTCTCAACACGCTTGACCGTTTTCCTGGCATAAAAGTGACACTCAAAGAGAGACAGACTAGGGGCGCACCTACCCTGTCCAAACTGCCACGCATCCGTGGACACTTGTCCTCACTGTAGTGGCCGGATGATTGGCACGGTCGAAAAGGGCATTGATACAGCCATTGCCACCGATATGATTAGGCTTGCCTGGGAGAGTGCCTGGGACGTGGCTATTTTGGTTTCATCTGATCGCGATTTCATACCTGTCGTTGAGTTCTTGGCGAGTAAGGGGAAGCGCGTGCTCAATGTTCACTTGCCGCCCAAAGGAATACATTTGGCTCGTACCTGTTGGGCCAGCATTGATCTCAACCCTCTTCTTCCACGTTTGGAACGTTAGATAAGCTCCCCTCGCCAGCAGTATCCAACTAGCGGCCTGCTTTTGGTGCATCTAGAGTCCACGGCAGGCGCAAAAGAAGCCTCGACCTGCAACGGTCCGGGCGGTCGTTTCGCCGTCACTCACGCGCCCACAGCGCCACCGCCCACCGGGGCCACCTGGGGCGTGGGGCAGACTTGCGCGGTCGGGGCGGTCGGTGTAGAATTGAGTACCAGACGGGCGGTCAAGATAAGCGGCTCTTGTCCATTGTGCCTATATCTTTCTGATGATCTTCTACACCGATGGGGCACTCATCGCGCCGGCGCTGGTTGCCAACGCGCTGCTGGTGGGCAAGATCTGGGACGCGGTCAACGACCCACTGTTCGGCTGGCTCTCCGATCGCACCACCTCCCGCTTCGGCAAGCGCCGTGTGTATATGATCTTCGGCGCACTACCGCTGGCGGTCACTATCGCGCTGCTGTGGTTTGTGCCACGTGGCCTTTCGGACACCTGGGTCTTCCTGTGGATCGCGTTCACCTTCATCCTGTTTGACACGCTGTGGACGCTGACCAACGTGCCCTACTACGCGCTGGCCGCAGAACTGACCGACGACTACGACGAGCGCGCCAGCCTGACCGCCTTCCGCATGGTGCTGGGCGTACCGGCCTACATCGTCGGTGCGGCGCTCACCCCGGCCCTCGTCAGCCTGTTCGCCACCAAGCGCGCCGGATACGGTGCCATCGGTGTTTTCTACGGCGTCCTGGCCGCCGTCGTGCTGTGGATCGCCGCCGCCGGACTGAAGGAACGGAAGAAGATCAGCGAGAGCAAGGCCAAGGCACCACCGTTGCAGACCTTCCTGGCCACGCTCAGGAACCGGCCTTTCGTGCAGTTGATCGTGGCCTATCTCGTCGCTAACATGGCTTTCGCGCTGATCAAGACGCTGATGGCCTACTTCCTGATCTATCAACTGGGGATGGAAGAGCAGGTGCCCGTGGTGATGTTCCTGCTGCTGCTGTTTGTCGCGCTTTTCCTTTTTCCCTGGAAGAAACTCTCGGACCGCTGGAACAAGGGACCGGCCTACGCGCTGGGGTTGGCCATCGGCGGGTTGGCCCTGGCCGCCACTTTTTTCCTGCCACATGAACCGACCGGGTGGGTCTACGTGGTCGCCATCGTGGCGGGCATCGGCTTCTCGGCCCAATGGGTCTTCCCCTGGACCATGGTGCCGGACGTGGTGGACTACGACCGGCTGGAGACGGGCGAGTTTCGCGGCGGCATGTACTACGGCGTGTGGGGCCTGGTGACGAAGTTCTCCGAAGCGTTGGGCATCGCGGCCTCGGGCTGGGTGCTGCAACTCTTCGGCTACGTGCCCAACGTGGAGCAGAGCGCGCGAACGCTCCTGGGCATCCGCTTGTTCTTCGGGCCGGTGCCGCTGATCTTCTTCGCCCTGGCGTTGCCCCTTCTGATCTGGTACCCCATCACCCGGGCGAGCCATGCGGAGATGCGGAGGGAACTGGAGGGTAGGGAGGTTGTTGGGGAGTGAAACGTCAAGCGTGAAACGTCAAATAGATCCGTGAGTGGAGGGGGAATGGTGAACTATGAAGAGTGGGCGGCGGCGGTGGCGGAGGAGATCAAGGCGGATTCCCTCTGGAAGATGACTGCCTACCGGTTGGCATTGTTCCTGGGCGATCTGGGGTGGCGTGATACGGCCAAGTTGGTGCGAAACCGGCGCATGATTGGCTTGTCCGACCAGTTGTACCGGGCTTTGGGGTCCATCAGCGCCAATCTGGCCGAAGGATACTCACGGGGCACCGGCAAAGACCGGGCGCGTTTTTACGAATACGCCCTCGGCTCCGCCAGGGAAAGCCGGGACTGGTACTTCAAGGCCCGTCACGTTCTGGGCGAAGCCGTTTTCCAGCATCGCTTACAGTTGCTCACCCGCGTGATCCAACTTCTCCTGACTATGATTCCCCAACAGCGCAAGCGTATACTTCGGGAACATCCAGAAACCTATCAACCCGCCCGTGACCATGACGAAACAGATGAAACACTAGACGCCCTCCTGCAAACCGTCCCCCTCCCCGACCTGGATGACGCTTGACGCCTGATGTTTGACGCTTGACGTTTGACGCATGACGTTTGACTTGTGCGGAGGTACAACCATGAGACTCACCGGCGGACAAATCATCGTCGAAACCCTCATCCGCGAGGGCGTGCCCTACATCGTCGGCATCCCCGGCCACGGCCCGCTGGGGCTTTCGGACGCGCTCATCAAGCAAGACAGACTCAAGGTGCTACAGGAGATCGAGCGCAAACGCGACGCGGACAGCCTGGCCGTGTTCGAGCCCATCGCCAAGCGTATCTGGCGGCCCACGGGGGTCGAGCGGCTGCCGCGTATCCTCCAGCGCGCGTTTGCGGAGATGCTCACCGGCCGCCGTGGTCCCGTCGTCGTGGACCTGCCGGTGTACGTACAATGCGACAGCGCCGAGGTGGTGTTGGGCAATCCTCATACCTATCGC